>CAZMVD010000135.1:0-11224 GCA_964569425.1 uncultured Phycisphaeraceae bacterium | reverse complement strand
AGGAACCCGAAAACGGGATTCATCCCAAAGCGGTTGAGACACTGATTCAGTCCCTGAAGTCCGTTTACGAAGCCCAGGTGCTGTTGGCGACCCACGCGCCAGTAATCCTAAGTCTTGTAGAGGCGAATCAGGTATTGTGCTTTGCGAAGACGGAATCGGGAGAAACGGATATCATTCGGGGCAACCACCATCCGAAACTGCGAGATTGGCAGGGGGAGGAAAACCTAGGAGTTCTATTTGCCGGCGGAGTGCTGAGTTGACCGAGGTATTAACCAAGGACCTCGTGGCGTTGGTCGCTGATGCGAACATCGAGGCGGCGTTACAAGGGCTGCTTCGACGCTGCGAGTCCCTGGGAATACGAAACGTCAGTGCCGAAGTGTTTGTCCATCCTGAACGAGATCCCGGTTGCCTACGAAGGCCGGCGCAATTCCTGAAGCCCATGGCAGGGCGGTTTGGCCACGCTTTGGTCGTGTTTGATCTTGAGGGATGTGGAAGTCGGGGAGCGGCGCCAACGGAGCTGGAAACAAAAGTAACCGAGGCCCTCAATAGTACCGGTTGGGGTGGGCGGGCGGGAGCAGTAGTGTTATGTCCAGAATTGGAGGCGTGGGTCTGGAGCGATTCGCCGGAAGTAGACCAAGTCCTCGGCTGGTCCGGACGAGTACCCGGACTGCGCTCGTGGCTGGCGGAACGCGGTTTTCTGGCTGAGGGTCAGGTCAAACCGGACCGCCCCAAGGAGGCGGTGGAGTTGGCACTGCGCGAGGTACGCCGTCCCCGGTCCTCGCGGTATTATCGAGAACTGGCGGAAAAGGTCAGTGTCCGACGATGCCAGGACGCGGCATTCGGCCGTTTTCTCCGTATCCTTCAGGAGTGGTTCCCTCCCCATGGTGAATGAAACAGCAACGATAGAGTCATGCATCGCCGACGCCCGCACGCGGCTGGATGCGCATACCCGCGAGACCGTCGCCTGGCACTTCGACCCGGCCTCCGGCTGCCCCTTCTGGCTGGAGTACGCCCGTAGGCTGGGCTGGGATCCGCGCCGCGAGATTCACCGTTATGACGACCTCCGCAAGTTTCCGCGCTTTGAGGATGAGTGGCTCCGCGGCGGGCCGGTGCGCCGCTGGGTCCCCAAAGGGCTCGCCGATCGGCCGGTGTATATCTTTGAAACCGGCGGCAGCACCGGCGTGCCCAAGTCGCGCATCAACATCGACGACTTTCGCATCGATTACGAAATGTTCAGCGAAACGCTCTCCGACGCCGCCTTCCCGCGCGGCGCCGACTGGCTCATGCTCGGCCCCTCCGGCCCGCGCCGCCTCCGCCTGGCCGTGGAGCACCTCGCGCAGCACCGCGGCGGCATCTGTTTCTGCGTCGATCTCGACCCGCGTTGGGTCACCCGCTTGGTGAAGCAGGGCCGCATGGAGTTGATGCACGAATACAAGGACCACGTCATCAACCAGGGGCTGACCATCCTGCGCGCCCACGAGAACGTCCGCTGCCTGTTCACGACGCCCAAACTGCTGGAAGCGCTGTGCGAGCGCATCTCGCTGGTCAAGGCCGGGATCACCGGCGTGTTCTGCGGTGGCACGCAGCTTACCGCCCAGTTCCACCGCTTCGCGCGCGAGGAACTGCTCGAAGGCAAAATCGACTTCGTGCCCACCTACGGCAACACGCTCATGGGGCTGGCCTGCCACAAGCCCTTCGACCCGGCCGACAAGTACAGCATCATCTATCATCCCCCCTGCCCGCGGGCGATGATCGAAGTGGTCGACCCGGACGAGCCCGACCGCGTTGTCGAGTACGGCCAGTTGGGCCGCGTGAGTCTGACGACGCTGACGAAGGAGTTCTTCATGCCCCGCTTCCTGGAGCGCGACGAGGGCATCCGCCACCCGCCGTGCGCGGCGTACCCCTGGGACGGCGTAGGCGACGTGCGGCCGTTTTCCGGTTTTGCCGTGCCGATTGTGGAGGGGGTGTACTGATCGAGCCGCGGGACTGCTCCCGTGTGTGGGACCGGTTTTCCAACCGGTCAACCAACGCAAGGTCAAGGGCCGCCCGCGCTCACGCAGCGGGGTTCTCGAAGCCCATCCACCTGCCGGATCCGGTCGCTTCCGGACCGCGGTGCCCAGACCACGACGATGGGCAAGGAAGTCTTGGGATGATTCGACACTCAGTAGATTCGCCGTGGGCCGCCGCCGCAGATTGTCTCGGCGTGCGCATGTCCGCCGAAGAGTTTCTCGCGCTGGGCGAGTCTCCGGCCCGCTACGAATTGATCGACGGAGTGGTGTGCATGTCACCGAGTCCCGGCAAACGGCACCAACGGCTCTTGCTTCAGATCGGCGCCGCCCTGACTACCTTCGTGGAGGCCAACCGCCTGGGTGAGGTCTTCGTAGAACTCGATGTCCACCTCGGCACCGGTCCGCAGGGCGGCGACCTGGTCTATCGCCCGGACATCATTTTCCTCGGGCCCGAGAAAGCCGGACAATCCGCGGACTATGTTCTGGGCGCGCCCGATCTGGTCGTCGAGATCGTCTCTCCCAGCTCCCGGCGCATGGATCACGAGACCAAGAAAAACGACTACGAGCGCTGCGGCGTGCGGGAGTATTGGATCATCGACCCCGTGCAGCAGACCATGGACTTCTACACGCTGCGCGTCGGCCGCTTTGTGCCCCTGCTCCCGACCGGTGATCGACTGGCCAGCACGGTAGTTGCGGGTTTCGCCCTGGATCTGGCGCATGTGCGCACCGTACTCGAAGGCCAAGATCCCGGCGACTAGGATACCTATCGTTGCGAACTGGAGTTCAAAATCCTGGATCGACGTAACGCGGAAAGCGACCCATGATTCAACGAAACGAAACTGATATCGACTGGCGTGGCCACATCGAATGCGATCGTGCCATCCTCTGCGGCAAGCGCACGCTACGGGGCACCCGCTTGGCCGTTGAGTTCATTCGCGACCTCCTCGCGGCCGGGTGGACCCGCGACGAACTGCTCAGGAATTACCCGAATCTTTCAGAGGAAGGCATCCGCGCTGCAATTGAATATGCCGACCACGCGCGTCGAGATAACCGTCGGGGTAACCCATGATCCACATTCCCATTCTGCGACACGGACAGCCGTACGAGAGCATCGAGAAGGTCTCGCTGCGGCACCATGCCACCGGCGACGTGGTGGCCGAGGTCAGCCAGGCCAACAGCGGACTGGTCGCGCGCGACCTCCAGCGCTGGGACGACGCGGTGCTCGAATCGTTCACCGTTGCCGAGCTGACGGCCATCAGCCGCCGCGCTGCCGATTTGTTTCTCAATGCCACGCTCCCGCTGGGTGACACAGAGCAGTCATTCGACGATTACGTAACGCAGCTTTCCGCCACTACAGGGATGCCCGTCACTTACTGCCGTAACAACGCCGGAAAAATCCACAAGGTGCTCGCCGAAGTCGACGTGGTGATCGCGGGGCTGACGCGGCGGCTCGACCCGACCATTCTCGACCGCGGCTACGGCACCCACGGCGGTGGGATGCTCAGCTTCTATCGCGCGGGTCGGGTGTTCGGCGCGGTGCTGCCCAGCAACTCGCCGGGGGTGCATTCGCTGTGGGTTCCGGCCGTGGCGCTCAAGGCGCCGGTGGTGCTCAAGCCCGGGCGCGAAGAGCCCTGGACGCCGTTGCGCATCATCGAGGCGTTCTGCGCCGCCGGTGCGCCGCGCGCCGCGTTCGGCTTCTACCCCACCGACCACGCCGGCGCCGGCGAGCTGCTCCGCCGCGTGGACCGCGCCATGCTCTTCGGTGACACCGCCACGACACAACCCTGGCGCGGCGACCCGCGTGTGGAAATCCACGGCCCCGGCTTTTCCAAGGTGATTCTGGGCGATGACACTGCCGACAACTGGGAGCAGTATCTCGACATCATGGAATCCTCGATTGCGGCCAACGGCGGGCGCTCGTGCATCAACGCCTCGGCGGTGTGGACGCCGCGGCACGGGCAGAAAATCGCCGAGGCGCTGGCCGAGCGGCTGGCCAGGGTGCAGGCGCTGCCCGCCGAAGATCCGCAGGCCGCGCTCGCCGCCTTCGCCAACCCCCAGGTGGCGGAGCGCATCTCCGCGGTGATCGACCACGACCTGCGCGTTGAGGGTGCCACAGATGTGACACTTGCGCGCCGGGGCGCGCCGCGTTTGGCGCGCCTCGGCCGCTGCGCCTACCTGCTGCCCACCGTCGTCTGGTGCGCCGACCGCGAACACCCGCTGGCCAACCGCGAATTCCTCTTCCCGTACGCCTCGGTCGTCGAATGCCCCACCGCCGACATGCCGCGGGCCATTGGTGCCACGCTTGTGGCATCGGTCATCTCGAACGACACCGCGTTCCGTGCCGCGCTCATGGCCTGCCGTCACGTGGACCGCCTCAACTTCGGCCCGGTTCCCACTTTCCAGATCAGTTGGGACCAGCCGCATGAAGGCAACCTCTTCGAACACCTGTATCGCCAGCGCGCCTTCCAGATCGAGCCGGCCGCATGATCCTGCGCGCCGGCGATCCGCCCACTGCGCTGCCGCACTCGCCGGTGCGCGTCGCCTTCGGCCCCGGGCGACTGGCCGAACTGGGCGCGCTCGCCGCCGCCGAAGGCGCGCAGCATGCGCTGCTGGTAACAGACCATGGCATCGCCGCCGCGGGACACGTCGGGCGTGCGGTGGACGCCTGCACCGCTGCCGGGCTGAGCGTGACCGTCTTCGACGGCGTGAGCGAAAACCCCACGACCGATCACGTGGCCGCGGGAGTAGCGGTCGCCGGAGCGGCGAACGTCGACTTCCTGATCGCGTTGGGCGGCGGCAGCAGCATCGACTGTGCCAAGGGCATCAACCTGATTCTCACCAACGGCGGGGCGATTGCGGACTACCGCGGTGAAGGCAAGGCCGAGACGCCCTTGCTGCCGCTGATTGCCGTACCCACCACCGCCGGCACGGGCAGTGAGGCGCAGTCGTTTGCGCTGATCTCCGATCCGGTGACGCACGAGAAGTTTGTTTGCGGCGACCGGCGATTGCCCAAGGAAGGCGGGCTTCGGCCGCGCGTGGCGCTGCTCGATCCTGATCTGATGCGCACCGCGCCCCGTCGCGTGGCCGCGGCCGCGGGAATCGACGCGGTGGCGCACGCGGTGGAGACCGCCGGAACCAGAGCGCGAAACGCCGCTTCGCTGGAATGCTCACGAGAGGCGTGGGCCCGGCTCGACGGCCAACTGGAGCGCTGGCTGGGCGATCCGCGCGATGAGGAGGCGCGTCCGCTGATGCTCATCGCGGCGCACCTGGCGGGCATCGCCATCGAGCTGTCCATGCTCGGCGCGGCGCACGCCAGTGCCAACCCATTGACAGCACGATACGGAATCACGCACGGGTTTGCCGTGGGCGTGATGTTGCCCCACGTGGTGCGTTACAACACCGTCTCCGGCGACAACCCCTACGCAGCGCTGGACGAGAACCCTTGCCGACTGGTCGAGCGCATCGAGACCTTGCTGGCCGCGGCACATATCCACCGGCGGCTGCGCGATCACGGCGTGCCCGAAGCCGACCTGCCGGAACTCGCCAAACTGGCCGCGAAGCAATGGACGGCCGGCTTCAACCCCCGCCCGGTGGATGTGCACGACCTGTTTACGATCTATCAGGCTGCGTGGTGATCGCCGCGCGCGGGCCATCGGTACGAACCGATTTGCGCGAGGCGAATTTGCCGGGGACCGCATCGAATCGAAGGCCGCCGCCCATCCACCGCAGAAGCCCGCGGTGTACTTTGGTAAGGAATCTCGCAGAACATCTTGTCGCGACGCAGCCGGATTGCTAGAGTGGCTTGAAGTTCGGGCCTGTGGGGCGGCTGCCCTGGGGCCGGGGTGGGGCGGCGGGCCATGAGGCCGGCCGCCGTGATTCAGTCTGGGTTTCCCGTCGGCGATGTGCGTTCGTTCTGCGCGCCGTTGGTGCGCGCCGCGAGGGCGCCGTCCGCCGCGGGTCGGGGAGCAATTTCCATGGTCATCAAGACGGCGGGAGTGACGGGGAAGCATCACCTGCTGGTGCCGCGAAACGAGGACGCCGTGCTGCTGCGCGTCGAGGGTCAGCGGTTCATCGGGGCCGGGCTTGATTCCGCGTGGACCACGTCGGTGGCGCGGGCGCTGGCGGGCGAGCTGGCCGAGGTGCACGTGAAGACGCATTACACGCGCGTACACGGGCCGATCGGCGAAGGGGACGGGCTGGCCGGAGAACTGGTCATTCAGCGGCGCACCGAGGGGACATTCAAGATGGTTCCGCACGGCGACGTGCCGCGCGAATTGCTGGACGTTTGTGCCAGGGTGTTGGCACTACCGGGGACGGTTCGGTTCGAGGACCAAAAGGGCGTACCCATCGCGCGCGGGACGTTTCGCGGCGGATCGGCGACGGAGGCGGCGGCGTCGCACCACGCGATCCGCCTGGCCGAGGAGGAGGAGCCCGAGCCGGAGCGCACCGCGGCGGGCGGCGTGTTCACCGAGATCATCGGCCCGGATCAGGCGCGCGAAACGCTCCGGCAGAAGGTGGTAATGACGTTTCTGGAGTCGGGGGTAAAAGTTCGAATGATCGGGCGCAAGGCCGACTGCGAGAGCCTGGCCAAGGCGATCATCGCGGGCAGCCCCACACTCACCACGCCCAAGGGGGCCAAGTTCCAGATCGAGGGGAACCTCAAACGCGCCTTTTTCGAGAAGGCCGCGGGAACCACCCACCCGGACGCCGACGGCGTCCGCACGCGCGACGACCCCTCGGGACGGACGTTTTCCGCCTTCGGCGAGAATCTGCTTGCTGTGCAGGCGGCTACTGAAGCGAAGTGCCGCGCGGGGACGGTGGTGACGATCGTCGTAGGCAATCGCATTCTCAGCGCCGGGACGCGCAAGGCGAATTGAGGCGCCGGCACACGTCCCAAGGAAAAACGGTCACCTGTTCCGCGGGGCGAAACAGGTGACCGTTTCTTATTTCCACAGGTATACCGGTAATCCGCTACGACGTTTCGGCGTTTGCCGGGAGGCGCCGCACGATCTGGTGGGCGCGGCGGATCATCGGTGGATCGGAACCGTCCCTCATCGATTGCGGTCGCTGACCGGGCGAACGTTGCGCTCCATCTGGAATGCCCCCGGTTCGCAATGGACCCGTTGCCATTCCATTCGGCCCGGCGCCTTCAACACGGTCTTGGTGATCTCCCGGTACTCGGCAGGAATCGAGACCCTTCGGGTGGTGGCCGGCTGCACGAGCTTGTGCCTGCGGATGGTCTGGTATTCGGCCGGCACGGCGACCTCCTTGACGGACGGCCCTTTGACCATACGTTCCGTGCGGATGGTGGTGGTGGTCGGCGGTTCGGTCACGAGACAGAAGATGTCCTGCGGGGGCATTACGGCAGTGCCCGTGGCACAGCGCGATTCCTCCGCCTTGATCCAAGTGGCGTGCCCCGGGCTGGTCTGCACCAACTGATCCTGCGCGTCGAACCGGGCCGGAACCTCCACCAGTTCCGTGGAGGCTTCCTTCACCAGCACCCGTTCCTCGATCCATTCGTACTTGGCCGGAATGATCTCGAACTTCTCCGACGCCTCGCGCACGCAGACGCGCTCCGACACCGTTTCGAATTCGGGCGGCATGTAGATCTGGGCGAAGCACTCACCGGACCGCGCGTCCGCGGGCATTTGCTCGGTAAAGGCGACCAGGCCGGCCGGTCGAGGGGCGAACGCAGTACGGTCCTGGCGCAGGGTGGAGCTGGACTCGTCGCGGTTGTTATAACGCGTGGTCACCGGGGTTGGGCCGGTCCAGGCCACGCGTCCGACTTTCGGATGCTGGTTCTCCGAACAGAAAGCGGCTGTGCGGCTGTCCCCTTTGCAATAGGAACACCCGGTGACCGCCGGAATGACGGCCAGGCAGAGCCATGCAGATCCGATTCTCAGCCCATTTGATACCATGAGAGGTTTCCTTTCCATGCGCTTTCGCAGACTACTCATCTTCAAAGCCTCCAATCCGTGGCTTGGGTGACGAATTCCTCATGCGACGGCTGTGTTTCATTTCATACCGAGATGATCAGGGGCTTGGCCGACTCAAAGTCCAACCCCTGTGGTGACCGGCGGCAACCAAAGGACCAACCCGCGCGGCGCGCCGGGGGGCACTCGCACGGAACGCACAATCGGAACCGTACAATATGATCCCGGCCGAAAGGGGGCGGGACTTAGGAAGTATTGGTCGGGCGGCGAATCGCCGCGCGTATTGGCGCCGCGGAGCGGTTTTTCCGGCCGTACGCGGCGAGGCGGCGCGCGGTGCTTATCGGATGATGAACGCGAGGGGCGCGCAGCACAGCGCAATGCGCGGGCCCCTCAGGTGCGGTTTCAACGCTACCCTCCGTAGGGCCGGCGACACCCTCGGGTAGGCCGGCATGGTGCTTGTTCAGTTTCGCGTTGGGGCAAAGCGATGCCCGAGGCACGAAATGCACCGTGCGGCCGCCTGGTCATTGAAATGGGGCAGCGTGGAGGGGGTGGCGAAATGGTTGCACACGCTCACGGTGGCGGCCGGCGCCACCGCGCGCACGCAGTCGGCCAGCGCCTGAAAGGTCTCGAGCATCCAGCGCACCGGCGGCTGAAGCTTGTCGATGGTCGCGTGGCGATGCGGCAGGTGCCAGCGCGTCACGCGCGCCTCGGGGTGGAAGTAACAGGTTTCGAACTCCTCTCGCTGCTCCGGAAGCAACGCGATGAGATTGTCTACCGCCGGCCGTGAAAGCCGCGCGACGTCGAAGTAGAAGTGCCGCACGCCCGCCGCCGCGAAACGCGCCACCGTCTCCTTCAAGTAGACCCGGTCGCGGGTAGGCAGCACCGGGCAGCAGCTTGCGGTGACGAAGATGTCGCTGTCGACGCAGAACTTGGTGAACGCGAGCCGATCGTCCATCGTCGGGGCCGCCGGTTCGAGCTTCGCTCGCCACGCTTCTTCGGGCATGGTGGCGCTGATGATGACCTGGTTGAGGCGCCGCCCGTCCACCAGCGCGCGGCGGATGTCCGGCGGCAGCAGGCCCCCTTTGGTGACCAGAAAATAGCGCGCGTCGTGTCGGTGCAGGACCTCGAGGATGTCCAACGTGATGCCGCTGTCGAGCAGGGCGGGCTGGAGAATGTCGGTTTTGGCGGACAGGTAGAAATAGCAGTCCGGCAGCGCCGTGCGGTTTGCCGCCAGCCACTGATCCAGATAGGCGGCGAACCCGTCATAAACGATGACTTCGCCGTAATATTCGCGCTCCATGGCGTAGATGCCGCAATAGGCGCACTGGAACTGGCAGCCGAAGGCAGGGTTGAGTTCCAGCATTCCTTTCGGGCAGGCGGGGCTGTGGGCGTGCTGGACGACTTCGGCATGGCGGTCGATCGTCGCACGGTGGATGATGGGGAGTGCGGTGGGCATGCCGAACGCCAGTGCTGTTGGTTTCGCGGCCACGCTCTCGGCCGCGTTGAACGCCATGCTATCGTGATCCGGCGGCGAAACCAGACGGGCAGACGCCGTCCGGTCGCCTCGGCCGTGTCCATCGAAGTGGATCGAATCAAGCCGTGCGGGTTCCGGCCGCGCCGGGAAGTGCAGTTCCCGTCACGGACACGGCGGACATGCGGCCGGGTCGGTGGTGAAGGGGTAAGCGTTTCCCTGGAACGCCTGAATCAGAATGAACACGTCCGCGATGTTCGTCACGCGGTTCAGGCACGGATCGATGCTGCTGACCGACCGCACGTCAGTCACCGTCAGGTGCGGATAGCAGAAGCTGGAACCGGGCTATGTCGGCCAGGTCGACGTCGCGGTCCTGGTCGAGGTCGGCGCTGACGAAGTCCCTCGGCTGGCACAGGACCGGTCGCATCGCGTTGTCCGGCCCGGCGCCGCAGGGTGCCAGCCACGCCCAGTCGGTCAGGGTCACCGCATCGTCGCAGTTCAGATCGCTTGGAGCGCAGGCTTTGAGGCCCAAGCTGTGGTACGCGCCTCCAGCGATTGCCGCGAAGCCGCTGTTGGGCGAGGGGACCTTGGTTTGACCGGAATTGTTGCGTCCCCACGCCACAATGGAGCCGTCGGCCTTGAGACCCAGGCTGTGGTCGCCCCCTGCAGCGACGGCCACGAAGCCGCTGTTAGGCGAGGGAACGTTGCATTGCCCGTAGTTGAGCGGGCTACCGCAGCCCCACGCCACGATAGAGCCATCGGCCTTGAGGGCCAGGCTGTGGCGGTAACCCGCGGCGACGGCCACGAAGCCGCTGTTGGGCGAGGGGACCTTGGTTTGACCGTAATCGTTGCGTCCCCACGCCACAATGGATCCGTCGGTCTTGAGGCCCAGGCTGTGGAGCACCCCTGCGGCGATGGCTACAAAACCGCCGTTGGGCGCGGGGACGTCGGTTTGACCGTTGAAGTTGTCTCCCCACGCCACGATGGATCCGTCGGTCTTGAGGCCCAGGCTGTGGAGCACCCCTGCGGCGATGGCTACAAAACCGCCGTTGGGCGCGGGGACGTCGGTTTGACCATTGAAGTTGTCTCCCCACGCCACGATGGAGCCGTCGGCCTTGAGTCCCAAGCTATGACTACCGCCCGCGGCGACCGCTACAAAGTTGCTATTGGACGCAGGGACGTTGGCTTGTCCGCTGGCGTTCCAACCCCACGCCGCGATGGCCCCCTCGGCTCTTGTGCCCAGACAGTGTTCATCGCCCGCGGCGACGGCGACGAAGCCGCTGTTCGGCCCGGGGACGTTGGTTTGACCGGCGCCGTTGTATCCCCACCCCACAATGGACCCGTCGGCCGTGAGGCTCACATTGTGGCCGTAGCCCCCGGCGATCGCTACGAAGCCGCCGTTGGGCGCGGGGACGTCGGTTTGACCGAAGAAGTTGTATCCCCACGCCACGATGGAGCCATCGGCCTTAAGGCCCAGGCTGTGGTAGTAACCCGCAGCGACGGCTACGAAGCCGCCGTTGGGCGCGGGGATATCGGTTTGGGCGAAATAGTTGTATCCCCACGCCACGATGGACCCGTCGGCTTTGAGGCCCAGGCTGTGCCGGCCGCCCGCGGCGACGGCTACGAAACCGCTGTTGGGCGCGGGGACTTTGCACTGACCATCGTGGTACAACGAACGGCATCCCCACGCCACGATGGACCCGTCGGCCAAGAGGCCCAGGCTGTGATTCGCGCCCGCGGCGACGGCCACAAAGCCGCTGTTGGGCGCGGGGACGTCGGTTTGACCGTAGAAGTTGTCCCCCCATGCCACG
>CAZMVD010000134.1:0-11353 GCA_964569425.1 uncultured Phycisphaeraceae bacterium | reverse complement strand
GACCACAGGGTGGTCAAACTACGTTAGCCAGATAATTATCTAAAAGTTCACGACCACAGCGTGGTCGCACTCTTTTTAAGCGCGAATTATTTTTGAACATCATTATTGTAAAAAAAAAATCGTTAAAAGTGAAAATTTTTTGCGGTGATTTCATTAGATTTAGGGATTAAGCAAATGAAAATACCCCAAGCATGAAACCAACAATGTCCTTTCTTCGCGATTTTTCGATGTCAATGTAAGCTGGTTTGACTTTACAGGGTAACGATTTGTATTGCAAATGTATAAATCCACGAACTATCAGCCTCGATCCGAAACGGATGAGGGTTTCTTTTGATTGGATTATTCACTTAAAATCTGCGATATGAAAAAGATTCTACTACTTTTCTTTTCGTTTTTTCTGACGCCGATTCTGATCATTGCACAGGACGTCCAGTTTTGTGTGGATGTTAGTATGAATCGGGATTCAATGTTTTTTGGGGTGCAGGATAGCCTGGGCAACCCGGCTATCGGCTCTGATTATATTATTCAGGGGCCAGTGTATCCTGCGGGTACTTTTCAACTCAAAGGCTTTGATAAAGGTCTTGTGGGTGGAGGTGTCCCTGAATTTCCTGACTTACAGATCGGCTATTACATGTCAAGAGGATGGGTTGTTCAGGATGTATCAACAACTCAGGGTATCCATGCGCTGACAACGCAACTGTTTTTCATTGATAAGGAATATGCCGGTCTTCAGCCGTTCCAGATCATTCTCTCTGGAAGGGAACCTGCCGCTTTGAATGAACCCATTTACAGGGCTGTGGTAGGAGCAACCGATGAACTCAGGTTTTCCCGTGGAGAAGGCGCTCATGTCAATGTCGGCAAAAATATCACCGATGGATTCAATGCTACCATTTGTTTTGGAGTATTAGATTTTTCTCAATTGGTGTCTGTGAAACCAATACACAACAGCGAAATTGCAAGCCTGGGGGTATTCCCAAATCCCGCAACCAGCCAGATTACCCTGAAGGTTGACCGTATCTTAAATCTCGTTGAGACGCAAGTGCTCATTTTCGATTTGCCCGGACGGATGATGTTGAAAGAAAACTGGATGTTATACCCTGGTTCCAACTCAAGAGCGATCGACATTTCCAGTCTTCAGCCTGGCATGTACCTCGTGTTGCTCAAGGATATGAACAACCTAATCGCATCTCAAAAACTCGTAATCACTAAATAACTTTATTCTTTTCACCAATCAAAAAATAAAATCATGAGAAATATATTACTTTTTATTGGCCTTACATTTACATCTGGCTCATCCTTGTTGGCGCAATTTCAGCAACATACTTTTGTAATCGAAGTTGCCTTGAATGGCCTAAGCGCAACTGTAAATAACCCTCCCGACTCAAGTACAATCTGTCCTCAATTTCCTCGGTCTGGAGCCAATTACATTATAAGGCAGGGGTTTATTTACAATAGCGGAACATTACTACAATGTGGTAATCATATCAATGATTATGTCCCCTGCAATAACATTGGTATGGTCGATGCTATCCCTCTTCCGGGCTGCGGAATTACCATAAGTAATAATGAAGGGTATGCTCAATTCGATGATAACGTAATCGGTGATTGGGATTGCAGGGGCTGGTTTACTCAAAATGTGGCTGAAGTTACCGAAGATGCTTTATTTGATCTCAGTACACAGACATTCTATTTTTATGACATACCGGTAATCGGTGGAGAAGGTTCCATTACTACCGATGGTGCTGTTTTTATGAATATTGATGCGCCAATGAAAAGATCCATTACAGGAGGAACCGGTAAGTTCAAATACGTATTCGGAGAGGTTGAACAGCAAGTGATCGGACTAAATGATACCGGTATGGTGAATATTCGAACTACTTTCCACATTTATTTTATTCCCCAATAAATTAGATGTAAATTATGGTAAAGCAGGTAGTATTGAAAAAATACTACTTGCTGTTTTCTTTTGTGAGCAAAACCAAAGTTGATGAGAAAACTTATTTCTTTCCGTATTCCATTAATTCTAACATTTTTTACTCTATCCATTGTATTGACAAGTTTTTTCCAGAATCCGAAAGTAAGTACTTCGAGTAGTAAATTCTCTCGTGAAGATTATATAAGAGATTCGCTTTTATTTCGTCAATATGAGCAATTATATTATTTCCATTGGAAAAGAAAAGCGGACTATGACAGTATGTATCATTATGCGTTATTGACCAAAGAACATCTGGAGAATTGGCCACAAAAAGAGCATGACTCATTGGTTTATTCGGAATATTTAATATCCCTGTCTAATCTGGCGTTTTCCAATATGTATCGTGGCCGGTACGATGAAGTGGAAGATTATCTTAAAAAGGCAATTGACCTTGCCATTGCAAGGTTTGGTGAAAATTCAATGGTGTTGCGCTCTATATGTATTTCTTACAACGCCTTTTATAATATAAAAGGGGAATATGGAAAAGGTGAGGAGTATTTGAAAAAAGCCTTGCGGCTGATTGAAATAAACGATGGGATCATGCATCCAAAAATGCCCGGAGCCTATTGGAATCTTGGGCTTATCAATGAAAAAAAAGGAGACTATGAACAGGCAGCCCGGTATTATCAAAAATCAGCCGATATAAGCATTTTACAGCAGGATAGACAAGGAACTACCAGATGTTATGACCGCATAGGCACTTTCCATCAGTGGAAAGGCAATTATAGACAAGCCATTGAAAATTTCGATAAAATACTGGCTATTGTAAAAGAAAACCCTAAAACCGAACCCATTGATTTGACATTTATTTACTTACGCCTGGCTGCGGTTTATCTGGAGATGGGCGATGCCGAAAAAGCAAACGAGTACTTTGCACTTGCCCCGGAAATTAAGGATTATAAAACCATCGGAAGAAATCATTTTAACATTGAATCCAGTTACAGCGATCTGGGAGATATTTATTTGAAACGCAAGGAGTTTGACAAAGCCGGGTATTACTACCAGAAATTCCTTGAAATTGTAAAGCATTACAGAGGACTGAATCATATTAAACTTGCCGAAGTCTATAATCAAATCGGAAAGGTGCACCTTGCAAAAGGAGAACCTGATTCTGCTCTGATCGCCAGTCATAGAGCATTGTCAACCTTGTTGCCAGGCTTTCCAACTGATGATATTGCGCTATTTCCCGAAGTAAAACGGGTGGGAGTAGGTTTCGTCCTGCCGGCTACCCTGGCGTTGAAAGCCGAAGCATTCACACAAAAATACCATCAAACGCAGGATATAACAGCCCTGGAACTTGCCCTGAAAGGATACCGGATAACGGCTGACTTTATTGACTTGATGCGTAGCGATTACCTGACCGAAGCCTCCAAACAAACCCTGGCTGAAAGGGCGAGGTCTGTTTACAGCAAGGGCCTGACCATCAGTATTGAATTGTATGAAAAAACCACAGACGAAACCTACCTCAACCAGGCCTTGGGATTTATGGAAAAAAGCAAATCCATTTTATTGCTGGAGGCTGTTCAAAAGTCAAGAGCGAACGAATTTGCCGGAATTTCCAATGATTTCTTGTCGGACGAGCAAAGGATAAAAACCGACCTGGCTTTTTATGAAAAAATGTTGTTTGAGGAAGAAACCAAAACGAAGCCCGATTCCCTCAAAATCGAAAACTACAAATCCAATTTATTCAGTCTCCGCAATGAATATGACCAATTCATTGCGGTAGCCAAAGATAAGTATCCCGAATATTACCAACTGAAGTACGACCTGTCGGTTGCCGATATTGCATCCATTCAAAACAGGCTTGACGACCAAAGTATGCTGATCGAATACTTTTTCAGCGATAGTGTTTTGTGGACTTTGGGTGTTTCAAAAGACAACGTTGTTTACAACAAGATTGAAACCCAAGATGATTTTTTCAGTCAACTGGAATCGTTGAGAAACTTCCTGAAAAACAATCCTTCAGGACAGCAAAGCCATGCCCGGATCGAAGCCGGTTACAAACAATTTGTTGAATATGGATCGGGCTTGTATAACTTATTACTGAAACCGGTTTTAGGCAAAAACAATCCCGCCCGGCTCATCATTATTCCCGATGGCCAATTGGGATATTTGCCTTTTCAAATCCTGCTGACCCGGGAGCCGGAAACCCTGTTGGCAGCAGGCCCGGCTTACAGAAACCTGCCCTACCTGGTCAAAGATATGGCAATCGGATACGAATACTCTTCTTCGATCCTGCTTACGAAGCCGGAGAGAAAAAAAGTGAAGAACATTTACTCGGGATTTGCCCCCGTTTACCACAATAATGAAGAATTGGCGCTGCGAGGCGAAGACCGTGGCATTCTCGAAGAAGTATATGATGAAACGGTGAGGAACAGTTTGTATTCCCTTCAATTCAACCAACCTGAAGTCAAGGAATCGAGTGACCTGATCGGTGGAAAATCTTTCCTGGGAACCGTTGCGTCGGAACAGGCTTTTAAAGCCAACGCCGAACACAGCCGCATCCTCCACCTGGCCATGCATGCCCTGACCAATGATAAAAATCCGCTTTATTCTCAACTGATCTTTTCTGAAAGCGCCGATTCGGCCGAAGATGGCAATCTGTATGCCTACGAATTGTACAATATGCAATTGAATGCTGACCTGACAGTACTCAGCGCCTGCAATACCGGCGTGGGAAAATTGCAAAGCGGCGAAGGCATCATGAGTCTCGCCAGGGCATTCAAATACGCCGGATGCCCCAATATCGTGATGAGCCTATGGAAAGCAAATGATGAAAGCACAAAGGAAATTATGGTAGATTTTCATAAGAACTTAAAAATGGGAGAAGGCAAAGGTGGTGCTTTAAGAAATGCTAAACTGAATTTCCTGGCCACGTGCGATCAAAAATATACTCACCCTTATTATTGGGCAACTTTTGTGCTAATCGGCGATAACGAACCTATTGATTTTGGAAGGCCGTGGTGGGTGTACGCTTTGATTGGTGTTGGGGGTTTGGCTTTTCTGATTTTTGCGTTTAAACGATTCGGTAAAGAGGTTTTATGATTGTATTGCTTGGTTGAACCCCTCTAACTCCCCTTGAAAGGGGAGAACTGTTCCAGGAAATTTTTTCCAAAGGAAAGTCCCTCTTTCAAGAGGGATTTAGGGAGTTTTATAAGATAAAGGAATTCTTATTTTTAAAAGTAATGAACTACAAAAACATCCTTTCCTTTGCCAGGCAATTGCGAAAAAATCAGACTTTGGCTGAAAAAATATTTTGGGAAAAAGTAAGAAACAGAAAGCTGTTCAATAAAAAAATAAATAGACAGTTCATTGTTGAGCATTCCAATGTACAAGGAAACAAACAATTTTTTATCGTAGATTTTTATTGTCACGAGAAAAAATTGATAATCGAATTAGACGGAAAGATCCATGAATATCAAATTAACTATGACTTGGAAAGAACAAGAATTTTGCAGGAGATGGGGTTCCATATTTTACGGTTCAAAAATGAAGAAGTAATGTATCATTGGGAAGATGTTGAACATAAATTGAAAGAGGTATTACTTGGTTGAACCCCTCTAGCTCCCCTTGAAAGGGGAGAATCGTTCAGCGTATTTTTTTCTAATGGAAAGTCCCTCTTTTAAGAGGGATTTAGGGAGTCCATTTCCCTCAGCAGCTTTTCCGCAACTTTTTTATAAGGATGTATTTCGGTGGAAATGATTTTTCTTAGTTGAGCTTTAGCGTTTTCGATATCACCCGACTGAAGATACGCCAAAGCCGAATACCAGGTTGCTTTCTCCGTATAATTTGCAGATACCTTATCAAAAGACCGGATCGCCGGTTCTGGCTTTCCGGTATGTAAAAGCAACAGCCCTTCGTAAAAGAAAAACTCATCGGGCGACTGTGTTTCAAAGGCCGGGTCGAGTTGCCGGATGGTCTGGAGCTTTATCAAAGCCTGGTCATAATTCTTTTGAACATACAGCGCTTCGGTTTCCTGCCAAAGCGAATTTATTTCTTTTACCAACTCATTGATTATTTGCAGAGTAGAATCATCATCGCGAACCTGTCGCACCTGATCCGGTGCATGGCTGATCTGCTCAATGGGAGAAAAATACCTGGTGGCTAATTCCTGTGGTGTGTTAGCCTGGTTGAAGTTTTCATACACAAAATAAACCGCTACCAGAAATGCCAAGCCTGCGGCGATCTGAAGAAGCCGCCTAAAAATAATCATACGGCCCGAACCACCGGATGGCCGTTTTTTTTGATGCTGAATGGAACGGAGCTTCCGGCTTAAATCGATCACATCATGTTCCGTCATTGCTTCCGCAATTTCCCTTTGCAACTTCACCTCAGCGGCAAATGTCGGATCCTCAGCCATTTTTTGTTCAAAGGCTTTTAGCTCCTCGCCGGTCAGTTGCCCTTCCAGGTATTGCTCGATCCATTCTATTTGCTGTTCTGAATTCATATTTTTGTGTGTTGGAACGCGGATTAAACGGATTAAGCAGATATTCACAGATAATTTTAAAATAATCCGCGCAAATCTGCCTGATCCGCGTTTTCCGTGTTCTATTTCAATTCATCAAACCGCTCATCCTCCCTGATCAGTTTCGTCAATTTATCTTTGCATTGACATTTGCGTTTTCGCGCGTATCCTTCGCTGCCAAAGCCCATAGCTTCGGCAATTTCTTCCATGCTTTTTTTGTCAAAAAACAATTGCAACAACCTTTGGCAATCTTCTCCCAAAAGTTGAAACTTCTCGCGGTACAAGGCAAATCGTTCCGTTGTTTCGATAGCCTGTTCCGCGTCGTTTTCATTGGTTAATACTTCCGCATTTTCGATCGTTACCCCGCTTTGACGTTTTTTCCTGTTTAATTTTTTCAGCCATAGATTTTTGCAGATCGCAAAGAGGTATGTATAAAAACTGCTGGACAGATCAAGCGAGTCATCTTTCACTTTCCGGTAGATCACGATCAGGGCATCATGGAATACATCTTCGGCGTCCTGTTCTTCTCCGCTATTTTTAACAATATACGCCACGATGCCCGGTAAATACTTGTCGTAAATTTCCCGCAGCACTTCTCCGGTTTGATTTTTCAAACCCAAAAGGTATCGCTGGTTTTCTTTTCCTGTTTCGTTCGTTGGCATGACGCTGTTTAGTATCGCTTCATCTGCGAATAAAAATACATTTTTTTTCAAAGGGCAGGTAACAATCGGAAAGTTGAGAGTATGAATGATAAAAAACTTTCAAAGATGAATACCACTTATTATACCTACCGGGAAGCGCAAAATACCACTGAACTGGAAGCATTGCTCAAGCTTCGTTACAAAGTTTACAGGAATAGCGCTCTTAGTAATTTTTGCCCCGAGAATAATGCTCAATTAGACCTCAATCCTTTTGATCTGAACAGCAGGCACTTTGGATTATTTGAAAACGAAGAAGGTGTGGAAAAGCCCGTGGGCTACATGAGGGTTGTTCAGCAAGAGAGAAGTCCTTCTGCAAATCAGGTGCTGGAAATTGCAAAAAAAGCTTGTTCAAAATTAGCTGATTGTTTGCAACAACCCATCACCAAACCTTTCCCTTTGATGACCTATTTCAGGGGCAGCGAAAAAGTTGATTCAGTTTTAACTCAGTTGAATGAGCATGGTTTAAAAATGTGTGAAGCAAGCAGATTTGTTTTTGCCGAAGAAGTCAGATCTCTCCAATTGGCAAAATTTGTCACTGAAAGTTCAATCGCCATTTATCGGGCATTAGGATTTTATAGCTCAATAATTACGTGTAGTATCACACATTCCCGATTCTACAATCAATATGGTTTTTCACAGTTAAAAGGCACTGGATTACACATTGGTGATTCACAACCACCGCTATTATTATTATTATTATTATCACATGATGTGCCCGCCTTAGTGGAAAATAGAATTGACCAAATGTCAAGTGTGTTTAATACGCACAGTGCTGTGTGTTTCCACCCGACAAAACCAGGCTATTTCTCTCCGCCAAAGGCCGTAAAAATCAAGCTCGCCACTGGTGGAGTGGTCGTTGCCGCTTAAAAAACTTGTTTTCTAACATAATAAAATTAATCAAAATGGAAGCTTACTACATCTACAAAGAAGTCACTCAAATCAATGAACTGGAAAGCTTATTGAGGCTTAGATACCGATTGTTTAAAGCCAGTGAAGTCGGGAAGTTTTGCCCATCCAATGACTACCAAATAGATGTTGATCAATATGATTTGAGGGCAAAGCACTTCGGTTTATATAAGGTAATAGGAGAAGATGAGCTCCCTGTGGGCTATCAAAGGATGATTTACGACCATGAAATGCCGGTCGCACAAAACATAAAAAGTATCGCTGCCAGGTTCCCGCTTTTGAGCGAGAAAATTAGTTCGCCTCCGGAACATCCGTTTTATACCATGACTTTTTCAAAATACACCCAACCACTTTATGATTTTTATAATACGGCAAAAGAGATTGGCAAAGAGGTGATAGAAGCGGGCCGTTTTTGTATTGATCCTGACGAATGCTCATTGGGTTTATTCCGTTTTGGAGTGATGTGCCCAATGGCTAATGTGTTGATAAATGAAAAGATCGGATACGCGATAACATCAAGCTTTACCAGATTAGCTAATATATTCAAACAATTTGGCTTTGAAGATATTCCACAAACGGATATTGAAACTATCTATGATTTGGAAGCTTGCAACCTCGTCATTGAACTGGAAAATGTCTCAGAGAATTGTCAAGAGAAATTAATCAAAATGGCAAATGCATACAGAGATCATCAATGTATTGCATATTACCCTGAATATCCGGGGATATACACTCCTTACTTTTCAAATAACAATACAAGTTCTTTCGAAAAAAGAATAGAATTGGCTGCATAATCAAAGGACTTTTGAAATAAATATCGAACCACAGGTAACATACAATACTTCAATTGGATCAATAGTAAAAGAATCGTGGCTATAGGGAAATAAACTATGCTTTAGGTTCGAATTTAATTCAATAAAAATAACAAATGAAATGGAAGTTTTAGCTTTTGCCGCCCCTGTTCTATTGATATCTATTGCTATAGAAGCCTATTATTCTTACAAAAACAGCTTGGAGCTTTTTGATCCAAAGGATGCTGTGTTGAATATTGGCCTGGGCTTAAGTATGTTATTTATCGGTTCAATTAATATTATTTTTAAGTTTAGCTTTTACGAGTTTTTTTACCAATTCCGCTTTTTTACATTACCCAATCATATTGGGATATATTTTTTAGCTTACCTGCTTTATGATTTAATGCTATATTGGGGACATCGCTTTTCTCATAATATTAGATTTTTATGGGCAAACCATATTGTTCACCATTCTTCTAAAAAATTCAACCTTAGCACATCAGTTCGTCAACCAGTAACAGATAGTTTTCTTGAAACTATTATTTTCTCCTGGATAACTATTTTGGGATTCGAACCGGAATTACTCCTCATCTGTCATTCTATTAATTTAATCTATCAACATTTTTTGCATACGGAAACAGTTGGAAAATTGCCACGAGTGATAGAATTCTGGATGAATACTCCTTCACACCACAGGGTGCATCATGCCTCAAATATTAAATATCTTGATAAAAACTTTGGTTGCACCTTTATAATATGGGATAGAATTTTTGGTACATTCCAGGAAGAAGAAGAAACAGAAAAACCTGTTTATGGAATTACTGAAAATATAAATACTTACAATCCTTTAAAAGTAGCTTTAGGAGAATGGTGGAAAATTGGCAAAGACATAATTACAAGAGCAAATGATTTAAAAAGCACCTTTTATTATGTATTTGGTCCTCCAGGTTGGAGTCACGATAAATCAACCAAGACGACCAAAGAAATTCGAAAAGATATTCTAAAATAAAATAAACATCAGCCATGCAAAAAATCCCTGCACTTATTATCCTTTCATTATTGGTGATGTTGATTCTCTTTAGATTATTAACAATGGTCTATTCGCTAATCTTAAAACTGATAAGAAAACATTTTCAATCAGGAAAACAGCCTTTTGAGAAGCCAATTAGGTAGGCATAATGAAAATTAAGACGGATCGCTATTGAAAAGAATCTCGATTCATAGGTAACAAACCAAACTGCTAAAGTATCAATAGTAAAAGACCATAAAATGCCTGCCAAGACGTGGCGCGGCAAACAAGTAAGAAAATAAAATTCACACATGAAAACCCTAAAATACACTATTCTTTTATCCTTAGCCATTTTACTTGGCGTTCAAGCTGTTAGCCTAATTGACAGCCTTGCTGAAAGCATAGGATCAATACAAATTATTGAAATGGATAGTTCATCTCAAAACTACGATGATCGACCAAATCTAAATTCCTCAACTGATAAAATTCAGACACCATGAAAAAGATAACGGGATTGCTCATATACCTCACACTTGGCTACGCCCTTCCATTGATCGGAAAACCTGAGTTGTTGTGGAACAACAAGATTTTATTTCTGATGTTATGCTGCGCTGTCATCGTATTTACTCAGCCGGCTATGGATGCCTCCGAAGCAAAGGAAAAATCAGCAACTGATCGCCAATCTTATTGGTGGATACTCGGATTATCCTTAGCGGGAATGATCGCTCCGTTGATCGACTGGGCTTATTTACAAAAAGCCCCCAGCCTGCTCACGCCAATGACTGCAATTGGCGGGGCGCTCATAGCTGCCGGCATCATTATCAGAGTATGGTCGATCAGGATATTGGGAAAATTTTTCACGGCTACGGTACAGATACAGGAAGACCACAGGTTGATCCAGGACGGCCCTTACGGGCTTGTCAGGCATCCCAGCTATCTTGGAGCATTTATGGCATTCGTGGGAAGCGGCTTGTTTTTGAATTCCGCACTTGGGGCATTGATAGCCGCCGTGTCCATGATGATCGCTTACCGCTATCGCATATCCATGGAAGAAAAAGTGTTGATGAGCGCTTTTGGCCAGCAATACATACGCTATCAAAAAAGAACCAAAAAAATGATCCCTTTGATTTGGTGATTTATTGCCCCGGATTTCGAACGCTCCCCTTGATCCCCGCTCTTGCCAGGAGACGGGAAACCGAGTGAAGCGAAGGCGGGGTGGGTTCATGGCCTTTTAAATGTTGATAAAAAATCAGGCACCTTCAAACAACCAAAAAAATGTTCAACAACCAATTCCAGGAGATCATCGCATTACCGACCAGTGAAGGGTTTACTATGACCCAGGTAAAGGATGTCCTGTACGTCCAATCTATGAATGGTAACTATTGCGACGTCTATTTCACGGACGGGACAAAAATATTGCTGACCCGCCAACTCAACGAACTGGAAACCTTTTTGCCGAACAGCATTTTCATCAGGGTTCACCAACAATACCTGGTCAATAAATTT
>CAZMVD010000133.1:0-11415 GCA_964569425.1 uncultured Phycisphaeraceae bacterium | reverse complement strand
CCCTGCGGCAGCGCCCCCATGAACCGCACGCCGTCCGCCACCCCCAACTCCCGCGCCAGCGCCTCCAGCTCCCCCCGCTGCGGCCCGTCCCCCACGATCACCACCTCGGCCCCCCCCCGCAACGCCGCCGACCCCGCAAACGCCCGGATAACGATATGCGCCCCCTTGTACGGCACCAGCCGCCCCACGAACAGAATCCGGAACGGTCGCACCTCCGAAGCCCGCGCCCGCCCGTCCGCATGGAACCGCGCCGGATCGATCCCGTTCTCCGGCATGTACACCGCCCGCTCGCGCACCCGGCCCGGCAGTTGCGCCAGCGTGTGCCGCGACCCCGCAATCACGCACGCCGCCCGCCCGAACGACCGCCGCCAGTACGGCAGCAGCTTGTACGCCCCCCGCACGTAACTCAGCCATTCCATCTCCGCCCACCGCACCCGCGTCGTCCCCTTCGGCCACGGCAGCCCTCCGTTGAGCGGCCCCATCACAAACGGCACGTCCGTCCAGCACGCCAGCGGGCTCGGGTACGTCGGCGTCAGCGGCGTCACCCGATGGATCAGGTCGTATTCCCCTCTTGCCAGCGCTGCCCCGAATCGCTTGTAAACCAGATACTCGAAATACAGATAAGCCGGCCACATTACCGCCTGCCGCGTCGTCCATCCCAGCCCCCGCCCCAGCGTCAGCAGCCGCCCCAGCTTGTGCATCGGCGCCGCCAGCGTTTCCGAGTCGATGAACTCGATCCGCCGATCCGGCACCCGCCGCAGCAGCGCGTCCCGGTTGCGCACCTGCGTCACCAGCGTCACCTCGGCCACCTCGCACAGCGCGCTGTACAGATTGAACCCCACCAGCGGAACCGATGTCCACTCGGGATTGCACTCCTCCGCGATGGCAAACAAGCGAATCAAGGCAAACCCCAGTCTATTTCCTGCTCTCCGTTCGCGTTGCCAACTGTTTACACCCGACAAGTGCCAGCAACACCCCTAGGCGCGTTCCGTGATCCGCCTCACCCTTTAAGTGCGCGTCCACCACCCGTTCACACTCGGAAACTTGAAGCACTCCGTCCAGCAACCTACACCCCTCCCGCAATCGTTCGCCAATCACCCCGTTTAGACGTTGCCGCAACCAGGGTCTGTATTCCGTGGTAGGCGGCGTGCCCGTCATTCGTGACCTGACAAGGCGCGGCGCCCGCCTGACAAACGCATCCAGAACCTTTTTTCCGAAGCGTACCACCAGCGGATAGGTAAGCGGAATGTTCCGTAGCGTATCGGGAACCACTGCGAGCGAGCGCATCCGCCCTCGCTGCATACTCAAATACGCTCGCTGCTCAAACTGCTGCCACGGGCCAAGGGCTAGGCACGTCTCGTAAACGGCGCTCCCATAGAATGGCGCCCGTACCGCAAGAAATGGCTCCAGTAGTTGCGGGCCATATTGATTGAATCGTCGTTGTCGTTCGAGTAATTCAAACTTATGGTCAAGTCGCCAGGCACGATCAATGTCCCCAGCCATGGAGAGCCTTCGTACCGCATCCAAAGACCGATAGGCTGTGAAAGCAAGTATATCGGGATGCAGAATATCCTCGACGGACCTCCACGCCGTGGTACGCTGCCGGTGTACCAGCGCCGCTATTTGCTCCGCAGAGCGGGCCATCAACATCTTGGGCTTTAGCATCGGCCCACTCAGTGCGTCGCCTCCCAATCCGTCCAGTACCACCGACTCTCCCGCCTGCGTCAGCGCGTCCGCCAGCGTCATGATATGAAAGTGTATCGCTCCCACCATGCCGCCGGTGACATAGACCGCATGGTCCAGCCACCGATCGAGGTGACTACCATCGGCGGCAACAAACGTGTGCGCAAGGTCTAGCTTCTCGGCCAGTTGGCGCGCAATCACCTCATCCCTGCATCCGGGCAATCCAAACGTGTACGTCCTTACGCGGGCTCCGACGTGGTGCGCGCAGTGAAGTAACGCCCGAGAATCCAGTCCCCCGGATAATGTAACGGCAACCCTGTCCGAATCATGCACGCATTCCCGAGTGGACTCCACCAGCGCCTCGTAGAGTCGATCGACCGCATCCTTCGTCTTTCTTTGTGCTGGCTCGAACCGCGGCCGCCAATAGGTCGCAAGGTCACGCCGCCCGTCACGAAACCGAAGCACCGTCCCCGGCGGAAGCAGTCGAACCCCCTTCGACAATGTCTCGTCACCGGTTACATGCTCGAAAGTTACAAGGTCAATGAGTGCCACCGGGTTCCAGCGCCATTCCGCCAACCCGGCCCGAAACAGCGGAAAGAACTTCGTACAGAATGCCAGCGTCTCTCCCGATTCAGTGTAGTACAGCGGACAGTGCCCATACCTGTCGGAAACGAGCCAGGACGTGCCCGATTTCTTTTCGTGAATAAACCCCGCCGATCGACTCGAAAGCGCCGCAAGCGGCGTTTGGTCTTGGGCAGAAACCGCATTAGCCAACTCTGTAGCTTCCGCCTGTGTTAGCTTGGCTGCCGCACCAATCCAGACGGCGCTGAACAACGGATCATCGTAAACGGCCACGCCATCGAATTCATGGCGACTGATAGCCCCGACGCGCGCCGTCCGCAATTCCACTCGAGAAACATCCCCTTTGCGGAAGGCGAGCAGGTCGGTCTCCATGGCCTCAAAAGCGCGGGCGCCCCCCTCGGCCAGAGGCCCATTTTCACAGATTCCAAACAACTCCGGCATCTACCGATTACCCCGAACGCATAAGCAGAAAATTGAAATATGGAAATGCTCGAATTCGCTGGGCTTTGACAATCTCAACTCCAGTCGCCCTCGCGCACTCTCGTACATCCCGCCACCGCGACCCCGTGTACCCGATTTCCCAATAGTGCTCGCCTTTGAACGGAAGATGGCGCGGTCCCATGCGTTCGATGTTGATTTCCTTCTCGATCCATCCAATCTTCGGCAGGCAACAAGCGAACGCGTAATACCGCCGGGTGTCCGGCAGCGAAATCAATATGTTCCCCGCAGTTACCCGCCCCAATTCCGCCAGGCAGCGCGGAAACAAATCAAACGGCAGGTGTTCGAGAACCTGGCAACACAGCGTAAGATCGAACACCTTGTCCGCGAAAGGTAGATCGGTCACGCTGCCCACCACATCAGGGTGTAGCGCCGCATCAATATCGCACGTCGTCCACGAGGCCGGCGTAACCCGCGCCGCGATGATCTTCATCAACCCCCCGCCGATGCCCACCTCCAGCACGCGGTTTGGTTTCTGCCGTTGGACTTGCAAAAGCTGTTCAAAGTAATTCGCCAGCCGCCCCGCGTGCAGATAACGTGAATCGTAAACCTCCGGCGCCACCTGCCGGGTAGGCCGATACCCTGCTACCGGTTTATCAAGTCCGTCCTCTTTCACCGTTACACCGTAACCACGGGAGTTGCTTTTGGCCGCGCCGGCACGCATCGCCCAAGAGCGTCTCTAAACGACGTGCCACGACCCCCAAGCCCTGCGGACGCGACAAGGGCGCCGTTCGCGACACGCCCATATTCTGCTGGTTGCTCAAGCAACCGTCTGATCGCCGTCACATAGCTGGGCACGCTGTCCGGCTCCGCAAGGACAACACCCTCCCCCAGTAGGTCAACCGCCGGGCAGATCGGCGAGGTCACCACCGGCAGCCCGCTCAGGCACGCTTCGGCCACCACTTTGTTGAAGCCCTCCCCACATTCCGAACGCGTCGGAACCACGCACACGTGCGCCGCCTCGTAAATTCTCAGCATGGTCTCCGCGGTGCAATGGCCATGGCAGGTGATTCGCCCTTCCAGTTTGCGCCGTCGGATATCTTCTTGCACTGCTTCCAGGCTTGACCCGGTCCCGCAAACATCCGCCCGGCAGTCCAGCCCGTAATCGTTCACCAGCGAAGCGAGCATATCCACAAAATCGAAAATGCCCTTGTTGCGCTCAACTCTTCCCACGTAAAGCAGCCGATACGGCGGGCTCGGTGCGCCTCGCGGTGCCGCGTTGAACTTGCGACTTCGATACGACGGCAGGAATCCAAACGTCCAACCACGCAGCGAAGGGCAAAGGGCCTCAACTTCCTTGGTCACGCGCGGCTCCAGGGCGATGGCATCACGGACCAGCAGGCGAATAAACGTTCGATTCAGCAGCCCGAGCATTCGTTGAATCTTGCTCTTGCCCAGCAGAACCCCGGCCGGCGACGTGCGGAAAATGACGTGCAGCCTGGTACCCAGCAAGCGAAGCGGCGCCAGCAGAAACATGTACGACATCGACGAAACAAACAACGACGATGGCCGAAAGGCGAGCCCCCGAAGCACAATCGACCCCATAAGCATCACTTGGCCAACATGCCACCGCGCTCCACGGGCGTACCGCCACGGATGCTGGCAATGGACGGCTTTGATGTTCTGGGAAACGAGTTTGCCCGGCTCGTTCGCCGGAACCACCAACAGCACTCGGCTATCCGGAAAGGCATCGAGGAATTGGCCCGAATACGTGTCGGCAACTTCCGTCGGGTCCGGTTTGCCGTCAAGCCAGTGGCGCACCGTGTTGATCACGTCGCCCGCATACTCCACGTACATGATTCGCCGGTTTGGTGTCATTCAGCAGTTCGACATCCGCCTCGGCCCGACGGGTATCCGCCCCAGCACCCGCACGAACGTACCCAATGATTGATATTCCGGCAGCGGCAGAAATGCCAACTGACTGTCACTCGGCGGCACCGTCGCCAGCGAAAAACTCCCCGCCGACGTCGCCGTGAGTTTTTCTTGTGGAACGCACGGCGCCGCCACCGTGATCCGCCCCAGCGCCCGCGCCATGCCCCGCAGGTCCTTCACCCACATGTCCCCCGTCAGCACGTTCCCCGCCCCATCCACCGCGTAGGGAATGTGAATCACCACCAGGTAATCGTACAAAACCTCAGCCACCCAACCCCTTCTCTAGTCTCCACTCTCTAGCAGCCTGTTGAAAAAGGTCGGACAAGCCGTTGCGATCGGCGTTTTCAGTAGCGCCAGGGCGGCTTGGGAAGACCCTTTCGGAGTTCTTCAACAGGCTGCTAGTCTCTAGTTTCTAGTTTCTAGCCGCTGCCTCGTTGCTTATTCTCTGATTCCGACTTTTCGACGTTTCGGCGTTTCGGCGTTTCTCTGCTGCCTCGTTGCCTGTTTTCGGCGTTTCGGTTTTCGGCGTTTCGGCGTTTCTCTGCTGCCTTGTTGCCTCTCCTTATAGTCCTATAATATTTCGTCCGATAACTCCACGCCCCAGATACCAAATAACTGACACGGACCTAGCACAAACGTGTTTCACGTGAAACAAGCTTCCGCCACCCCCCGCCCTCCCCCCTTCCCAAGGGGGGACCACAGGGGGGTCACTCACTCCTCTCGCCTCACGCCTCTCGCCTTGCCTTCTTGCCTCGTTGCCTGTTTTCGCCGTTTCGGTTTTCGGCGTTTCGGCATTTCGACTTTTCCCTCCGTGCCTCCGTGCCTTCGTGGCTTCGTGCCTCGGCTCCCCCCCCCCGCCTCGCCCTGTTGCCTGTTGCCTGTACTCGGCATTTCGGCGTTTCAGTTTTCGGCGTTTCCCCCAATCGCTATTCGCTATTCGCCATTCTGCATTCTATTCCATATATCCCAGCGCCCGCAGCCGATCGAGGACGGCCTCATCGAGCGGCGCCTCGGCCTCCCCACTCGCGCGCCGATCACTATCCGTCCCCGCGCGGTGTTCCGCCAGCCGCGAACTCATTTCACGACACACATCCGCGTACTTCTCATGCACCGTGTCGCGCTGCCCCGGGTCGCGCAGCACGTCTAACAGCTCACACTCGACCGGTTCGCAACGCGCATCGCCGTACTCAATGTAGCGCCATTCGCGCGTCCGCACCGACCACATCGGCCGCCCCCACTTGCCCCAGTCGCGCCCCGGCGCAAACTTGCTCATCAGCGCCAGTGTGCCGTGTTGCACGGGAAACTCGCTGAACGCCGCCTCCCGCCCCGCAAACCCCGCCTCCCCGGCCCCCAGCAGACTCCGCGGGAAATTCTCTGCGTCCGTTCCGCCGGCAGTGCCATTCTCGTGGCACTCCGCTTCTCCCCTTGCACCGTGGAGCCGGTCTTCCAGCCGGTCAGTGTGGGACCGGCTTTCCAACCGGCCAAAGTGGGGCCGGCGTCCCTGCCGGTCTTGTGCCGCATCCAGAAACGTCTCGTGTACGTCATGCAGTTGCACGACCCCCGCGCAGCTTGAACCTGCTGAAAACGCCCGCGGCCAGCGCATAACCAGCGGCACGCGGGTCTGCTCGTCGGTGAGGGAAAAGCCGTGGCCCCACACCCCGTGCTCGCCGAAACTCTCGCCGTGGTCGGCGCACAGTGCCAAAAGTGTGTCATCGCGCACGCCCGCTCGCCCCAGGGCATCGTAGAGCACACCCACGGCCCGGTCGGCATGGTGAATTTCCGCGTCGTAAAAATCGATCGCTGCATCGCACTCGGCGGGTGTCATGGTCTTGGCACCTGCCATCACCTTGGCCCACATCTGCCGCCCGTTGATCCGCCGCAGGAACGACCTGGCCGCGGCGCGGTCGCGCACAAACCGCGTCCGTGCCGGCTGGTACAGCGCATGCGGGTCCATCAGCAGCAGCACCCCGAAAAACGGCCTGCCCTGCGCCTCCGCCGCCAGCGCCGCGGCGCGCCTCGCCGAGGCAATCGAATCGCCCTTGGCCATCGCCAGGATGCGAGCGCTATCGACCGCGTCGGCCGCGCGCTGGCCCACGTGCCGCGCCATCCGGTGATAGATGCGGCTGTGCTGCCGCGTCAGCCACGGAATCTGCGGCCCGCGAAACACGTCGAAACCGCGCGCCGCGTTGGTCGCTTCGCTGACAAAGTCGTTGTTCGACACGCAGAAGGTGAAATAGCCCTGTTTTTGCAGAATTTCCGGCAGCCGCGGCCAGTGGTCCGGCCAGACACGCACGTCGTCGCCGTTCACGCCGTGCTGGTGCGGAAACAGGTTGCTGAACAGCGAGGCATACGCCGCAGGACTGAACGGCGCCGCGGTCATGGCGGCATCGAAGCGGCAGCCCTCGGCCGCGATGCGGTCGATGTGCGGCGTCGTCGGCCGCGCATAGCCGTAACACGACAGATGATCCGCCCGAGCGGTATCCAGCACGACAAGTAGGATGTTGGGTTTGTTTCGTTTGCTCATCGTCAATGCAAGATCGCGCCGCTAGCGCAGCAGGAAATCGGCGAGGGCATCCAGATCCTCATCGGCTATTTCGTGGCTGGGCATTTTGGCGGCGGGGTTGTCGAAGCGCGGATCGCGCACGTGATGGTGCAGCCAGGCGTGAAGGCGCCTGCGGCCTTTGAGTTCGAGCAGCGATTGATAGACGGGTCGGTGGCGTTCAAAGTAGCGGCCCTCGCGCTCACCAAGTTCGCGCAGCCACGAATCGTACTCGGAGGAAAGCAGCCGCCGCGCAAGCGTTTCGCGGGCGTTGGACAGGTCGGGCCCTTCGCGCCCGCCGGCGCCGTCATACACGTGGCAGGCGTTGCAGCGATTCTCAAAGAACACGTAGCGCCCGCGAGCGGCACCCGTCAAACCGGGGGAGAAATCGGCCGGGGGCGTGTAGTCCGGATCGCGGACGATGCGATAAATCACGCCGCCGCCCACGTGCGGTTCGAGGCTTTCGCCGTAAATATCAGCAAAGTAGAGCCCGTCGGGGCCCCATTCCACGTCGGTCACGCTGGCGAAGCGCGCGCCGGTGTAAGTGATGAAATCGGCGGCCGCGCTTTGCAGGTAGCCGTTGGGGCCGATGTCAAAACGGGTGATGCGCTTGCCCTCGTTGGGACCGGGCAAGTGAACCGCGCCGAACAGTCCGACGAACAACGCGTAGGCGTGATCGTGGCCGAGCATGTCGCTGCGGCCATAGGTGACGCCGGTCGGCGCGTAGCCGGTACCCGGACCCCAGGTGTAGAGCGCATTGGCGCGCATCTGGTTGTCGTCGTTGGCGAAGCAGTAGTCGATGCCGGGTTCGAGTCGGAGAATACGGTCAATGCCGGGGCCGACATCACTGACGATGGCGATGAAGTTGCGCGGATCCCAGGCGATGTCGAAGGGATTGCGCATGCCGTGGGCGTAGATGTAGCTGCGCGGGCTGTCGGGTTGTGAGGGCTGGTAGTACGGGTTCTTGTCCGAGGCGGTGCCGTCGCGGTTGAGGCGGATGACCTTGCCGGCGAACTTGTTGAAGTCCTGGGCGTCTTCCTTGCGGCCGCCGCTGCCGACGCCGACGTAGAGCAGGCCGTCGGGGCCCAGGGCGCAGAATTGAATCTGATAGGACGCGACGGTGGATTCGTTGTTCATGTCGAGGACGACGGCGCGGTCGCTGAGGGACAGCCCGTCGTCACTGAGGCCGAGCCGTTCAACCTTGTTGCGATAAACAGCTTCCTCCGCGTCCCAGTAGCTCATGGAGATGAAGAGCTGGTTGTCGATGTCGTCGTAGGTGAGGCCGAGCAGGCCGAGTTCCTCGCCGGGTTGGGGTTGGTAGTTGAGCAGCCCTTCGGCCACAGTGTGAATCTGCCCGTTGTACGTAACGGCCTTGATGGCGCCGCGGAGTTCGGCCACGTAGTAGCGCAGCGGGTCGGGCGCGGCCGGCGGCGCGGGGTGGAAGACGATGCGTACGGGAAAATCGAATCCGGCGGCGGCGACCTCGACTTTGAAACCGGCGACGGGCTGCCACGCCCTGGCACCGCGATCAAGTAACTGCGGGGCATCGGGCGGGCGGCGGTCCATCATGCGCTCGAGCTTCCACACCAGGTTCTTGCCGGGCTTATGGTAAAGCGTCCGGAGCATGGCACCCGCCCCCAGCGCAAAGCCCAAAGCCAGCATCGCGCCCAGCGCGGCAACAAGCCTCCAGGATGGCCGGCGGTTTTTCTTCATGGCGTTGCGTCAGCGCTGCGCGGTCGCCGTCGGAGGACGGCGAGGTCTTTCTCGTAGTCGACCAACAAGAGCTCATAATTTTCGGCGAAGGCGGGGATGTCGGCCCAGGCGGCGTGGCCGGCCCAATCGACGATGTATTCCACGCCAACCTTGACACAGTATTCGGGAATGCGGCCCTGCTTGCGATACTCGAAAGCGGTGGGGTTGACCTTGCCGTCGAGGTTGATGGTGTAATCGTGGTAGTAGCCAAGGGTGCCGGTCTGGGTGGCGCCGGCCCAGGTGGTTTCGGGCACATTGTCGCGCACCCAATCCACAACCTGGAAATGGTGGTGCTTGGTGCCGTTGCGATAGATGCGTGCGTTCAGCGCGATGGCCAGCACCGCGGCGAGCGCAACCGGTACGATCGCGGGCGGCACGCGGGTCCGTGCCGGCGAGCGGGCCAGCCACGCGGCCAGTAGCGAAGCGGCAAGTAGGCACATTAACGGAACCAGGGGAATGAAATACCGGCCCAGAAAGACGGGCATGCCGAAAAACAGGGCGTAATAAAAAAACAATCCCAAAACAAATAGGGCGAGAATGCCCACGCCGGGCGAGAAGTGGGCGGTCAACCAGCGGCGATGGCGAAACGCAATAACCGGGGCCGCCAGCACCACGGCCACGGCAACGCCCACCACCGCCGGATGATGTTCCAGCGCGCCGGGGACGCGAACAACCAGCATGGCATTTTCCAGAACCGCAACAAATGCCGGCCAGAGGTTGTGGGCGAAGGCGATGTTGTGCGCCTCGGCGCGGCCGCTGACGGGTACGAGGTGACCGAATCGCGTCACGTTATACCAGAGCCAAGGTGACGCCGCGGCGATGCTGGTGAGGCCGATCACCAGACATTGAAGCAAACCGCGCGGCAACGCGCCCTTACGATGCACGCGCACGAGATGAACGACGATCAGCGCGGCAATCAGCAAGCACGCATCATTGCGTGCCAGGAAGGTGACACCAAGTAGCGCCCCCAGCAGGAGACTATGAACGATGGCGGTGCGGGAAAGGAGTGTAGCGGAGAAGCGATCGTACAGCGCGAGGCTCGCGAGTATGAGCAGCGCGTAAAGTCCGGTCTCCAGGCTGTTCTGGCCGTGCATCACCGAGGTAGGGCTGATGAAGAACAGCGTGCCGGCCACGGCAGCGACGATCGCGACATGAGGCCCGCGATAGAAGCGCGACCGCGTCCAGCCCCATAGCGCAATCGCGGTGAGGATGCTCCACAAGACCTGAACGGCTACTACCGGAAAAAGTCCGCGGATGCGGTCGCCGCCGGCCAGCCAGTATCCCCCGGCGTAAATCAAGGTGTGCAGCGGCTGCGTGCCGTTGGTGGCGATGGTGCCGTCGGCAATCGAGAAGCCGCGTCCCAGGGCGATGTTCCGTGCGATGGTGAGCATGAGGTAACCGTCTTCGGAGACGCACTGGCGTTGGAGGCGGTCGCCCCCGTGAACCAGGGGCGCTACCCGGACGGCCAGCGTCACCAGCATCGGCACCACGAACACCGCCACAAGCCATAGCGGCACTGACTGGGTTCGGGGCTGGCTCAATGCTCTTTCTTCAGGGAGTCGAAACATTTTTTCTGCCATGCCACCAGGCGGCAAGGACCAACCGCAAAAACATCGAGTCGTCCAGGATGTACCGCTTCCAAAGACGTCCCGGTTCCTGTACAAGCCGATGCAACCTTCCTACCCCGATCCGCTGCATCCAGCGCGGGGCGCGGCGCACGTCACCGGCCACAAAGCTGAAGCTGATGCCGATCCCAAGAGACAACCTGGCGCCGCAAGCCGTGCGGTGCCGGGAAATCCATTGCTCCTGTTTGGGAGAGCCCAGCCCTACGAAGAGGATATCGGCACCGGCTGCGCGGATCCGTTCGACGATGCGCTTATTTTCCGCGTCGTCGTGCTCGAACCCCATGGCGGGGCAGTAGGTTCCCGTCACACGGAGGGCGGGGAGCCGGGATTGCAGAACCCCCGCAGCGCGTTCGGCCGCGCCGGGCGCTCCGCCGAGGAAGAACACGGATAAGTCGTCTTCGGCCGCGCGGGCGCACAATGCGGGAAACAGGTCGGAGCCGGCTACGCGTTCGGGAAGCGGCGTCTTGAGCCAGCGGGAGGCCCAGATGAGCGGCGTGCCGTCGGCGACGACCATGTCGGCCTCGTGGTAGAGCGGGCGGACCTCGGGGCAGCGATGGTAGCGGACCACGTGGTCGACGTTGGCGGTGACGACGAAGCGCGGGCGATCGCCGCGGGCGAATTCCACCAGGCGATCGAGCGTTTCGGAAAAGGTCAAGGCGTCGAAGGGGATATCGAGCAGTAATACCTTGTCCGACGGGGCGTTGCCGCCGCCAGGGGGATTGCGGAGCAAGTTGGACTGTAGATCGGTGGTCACCGGAGACTCACGGGCCGCAGAGGCTCTGTCCATCGGCTGAGTGCACCGGTTGGAAGCCAATTCTGTCCGGGACTTTTGGTTCGACGATTTAACACAATCTTAACTTGCGC
>CAZMVD010000132.1:0-11420 GCA_964569425.1 uncultured Phycisphaeraceae bacterium | reverse complement strand
GTACTCCAATCCCAGGGGCGTGACCGTCAAGGTGAAGTCGCCGGGATCGCTGATCGTGAATCGAAAGTAATCCTGCTCGCCGTCCGCATCAATGCTCAGGATCGACGTGTGCGGTCCGACGTCGGCCCCCGGTACGGTGCCCGGTGCAACGGGTACCCCACTGATCAGCACACCCAAGTCCGTCGCCGTCGCGGGCGTATTATCCGATTCGAACGGGTCACCGTAGTGGCGTTGTCCGCCACGAATATCGTCATGCTGCGGACCGTCGAAGCCGGTATTCAGGAACGGCTCCATCAACTTGGTGTTGTTGGCCGGGCACACGTGGAACATGCCCAGACCATGCCCGTGTTCGTGCAGCACCGTGTTGCGTAAAAACCGGTGGTTGTTGGCGGGCTGCGCCCAGTTTTCGCTGCGGTCCATGACCATGTCGCCGTTGGACGGAAAGAAATTAAACGCCAGCACACCTCCCCCGCCGTCAATGTTGCGCATGGAAATGCGGATATCGCCTCGCGTGGCACCGCCGGCGCTTCCCCACGCCGCGCCGTCGTCCCAGTCGTCGACCCCATTGGTAACCCGGGTATAACTGGTGCCGATCAACTCCGACCAGCGCTCGAAAGTCTGTTCCATCAGATCGATCCACAAAGCGCGATTGCCCTGAAACAACCCGTCCATACGGCTGAAGAGCTCGCTGGGCGCACCGACGTCCTGTGCATTGCGCGGATCGATAAACAGCCCGTCAGGAACGAAGCTCCAGGTCAACGCGCGTGGCGCGCCCTGACCGCCGCTCCAACGCGTCCCCAGGAAATAGGCCAGCGGGCTGATTTCATCCCATTGCGACTGATCGAATATCTCAACAATGTGATCGGGCGTGCCGGGAGCGTAGCAGGCGATCGAGGGCACATCGCGCATGGCCGCTGCGCTCAGCGTTCCCGGGGCGATCGGCACCGGCAGGAAATACGAAAGCGCAATCTCCTTTCCCAGGAGCTGCCATTCCTGAGGCCAGGTTTGGGGAAGCACCGGCGCGACTTCGACTCGCGCAGAACCCTGGAAGTTCGACCCATCGAAACCAGGTCGATCACACGCCGTTGCGCTTGGTGCCCATCCGGGTGAATAGCACACCGAAACCGCCAACACCGATGCCAATACCGTGCGACGCTGAATCCCCTGCATCACGTTCCCTCCCGCGCTCCACGTGTGGTCTCGAAGCCACGCCGCCCGCGCCACTGGGTTACCGCACTGCAATCCGGCCGGCGCGCGGCCCCTCCCACGGCATTATAGACACGAAACAGGCCAAGTTGACGCGGGTAGGCATGATGAACGGTCATTCGGACCAGACTTTGCCAACGCGAGTTGATTTTATCGGGTTTTGCCTCGCAATTCAAGACCGTGAGAACCCTACGTTGCAATGCGTCGGGGCCTTGTCCCCGCGATAAGCTCGCCGACCGCGCTAAGGTCCTTCCTCTACCAGCCATGAAACCGGTAACAGATCGTAAGTCCGGATCCCCAGGTATTCACCACTCCTCGAAAAGTGGCAGGCCCCAAGGCAATTGCAAGAAAAAACCAAAGGAGTGCAATCTACAAGTCGTACGACCTTGGACGACTCGGTTGTTTCCAGGACGCGTGATAGCTGGAGTGTCGCCTCCTGAAGTTACCGAACGGGTACCGGGAAAGGCCGACAGACTGGCGGGTGTAAGCGCTGTGGCCGAGGAACGAGCACGGCCCGTAAAGCGCCGAATCGCGCCGAACTCGTGGCGTAGCCAGCATCGTCGGCGGGTGGCCAGATATCGAATCGTAGAGTCTTCCCTTTCCGAATCGCGCGGAGGCGGGTTGGGAGGCCCGCCCCGCGCGAGATAATTCGCCTGTCACTGTTCTCAGGAATGACTGCTACGGTCGGATCCTCCCCGTCTCATGGCCAGCTGGCGGTTGCATCGCCACTTGCAACATTTCGGTGACAACTCGTACATTCTGGCGGGTCCCCGTTTTTTTTGTTTGGTTTTGCCTTCCCCTTTCGAGATAATAACTCGGCCCGGAAAACGCGCGCTTCGGCTCACGGCCGACCCCGGGGCGCGTTGTTTGCTTTCCGGGTGACGGTATCGCGCCGAGTGATGTTGTAGGAGGGTATACCCATGCGTTTTCTGGCGACAGCGACATTACTTTACATGGCGGCCATGAACGGAACGGCAGCCGCATTTCCCACCTACCTCGATGCCTGGCGGACCAAGTACCCCTCTTCGACCTTGGATGATCGAATGCAGACCCTGACCGGCGCTGATTGCAACGTGTGCCACCACCCGCCCAGCCGTAGCGACATGGGAAACTGCTATCGGGAGGACATCATTGCCCTGTTGGGTCAGGCGCTGACGATCGAACAGGCGCTGGACCAGCTCGACGGCGAGGATTCAGACGGAGACGGCGTAGCCAACGGCGTGGAGATCAACACGCCGCGGTCAGACCAGCCCGGTCAGGTCGGCTACAGCCCGGGCCTGGTCGGCGCCATGGGCACGGACCCTTGCGCGGTCGATCCGGACGAAGTCGTTACGGGCGAGCTGGAGACCCCTCCAGGCTCTGTTCCGACCGCATCGACTTGGGGCTTGGTGATGATGGTGTTAGTGATGCTTGCGGCAGCGACCGTGCTCATAAGTCGGCGCGAAGGGCACCCCGCCATCTGAAGGCCATTGCCGGCCATGCGTGTGCGGCGCCATCAACCCGGGTGAAAGTGATCCAGCGCGGTTTCAATGGCGCGACGGATTTTGCCATGTACCAGTTCCGGCTCGGCGATGGAACGCCAAAGCCGCGGCGCCTCGTGAGGGTCGTCGCTGGCGAAGGTAATCGTCCCCAGCGCGGCCAGACGCTCGGGCGCCGAAACATGCAGGTAAGTATTACGCACGTCCACCAGCAGACAGGACGAAATTCGCGGCGCCCGCACTCCGCCAATGTTGATCACGCGACGGTTGGTCAGCACGTACCACGTGGAAATCCACCGAGCCACCGCAACGCCCAATTGCACCAGCCCGATCATCAGAATCAACTGTGCCGTAACCGTCACTGAAAGTCCGGGGAACGGGCTGCGCAGCCACGTTACGACCATGGCCGTTAAACTGCACGCCACCAGCCAACCTATCGAATCGAAGAACGGCCGCCACATGGACGGCTTAATCGCCAGCATGATGATTTCGCCGCCGTCAACCAACCCGCCCGGCAGGTGCGACCACACCGGCGCGACTTCACCGGTGTGCGACGGCACTTCGGACATCGCAGCGGCACAGGCCGTCGGTTGGGAAGTTTTCGATGGTGCGAGTACCATGGATAGGGCCTTTGGTCAGGGGTTGCCCGGGCGCCATTCCGCGATATGCGGCAGGTTCCGGTACAGCCCGTCGTAATCCAACCCGTAGCCTACCACAAAAACATCCTCAATATCAAAACCGACGAAGTCCACGGTCACGTCCGGCGGAGCTTTACCCGTCTTGCGCAACAAAACCGCCGTCCGCAAGCTGCGCGGTACCGCCGCGCGAATCTCCCGCTGAACCAATCGCAGCGTCCCGCCGGTATCGAGGATATCATCGACCAGCAGCACATCGCGGTTTTGAAGTTCCGGATAACTACTGGTTAACAGTTTCGCCCCTGCAGAGCGTGTGGTACCGCCCGGGTAGCTGCTGACGGTCACCAACCCGATTCTCAGCATCAGGGGAAGCTTCCGGATCAGGTCCGCCAGGAAAACAAGCGATCCGGAAAGTACCGTTACGATGATCAAACCATCGCTTGTGACGGCGTAGGTGCGGGCAATCTCGTGGGCGAGTCCGTGAACTCGTTCCTCGAGCGCCGTGGCCGAGATCAGAACACGATCGATTCGGCCCGGGCGGGCGACTCCGTCGGGCACGTCAGCATGGGCAGACATGGCGTCCGCAAGAGGTCGTGGCCATTGGACAATCTCCGCGTTTCATCGATCAAGAGGTCGTGCAGGCTACCGGACCGTAATCGACAAGTTCAATCACTTGAGCGCTACCGGTTGCGGCGACACGTTGGCCAACATGCGTTCCAACGCGAAGATCGCCAGCCGACGGGTTTCGGGATCCACCTTGATCTGATTAACCGCCCGCCCCTCGACCAACTCATCGAGCACCCACAACAGGTGTTTAAGGTCAATCCGATACATGGTGGTGCACAGGCACTGGATCCCGGCCAGCGAGCGCACCACTTTGTCCGGATGCTGGCGCGCAAGGCGGTCCACGAGGTGAATCTCCGTGCCCACCGCCCACTTGCTCCCCGCCGGCGACTCGCGAACGGTCTTGATGATGAACTCTGTGCTGCCCGCCAGGTCAGCCTTCTGGACAACGTCCCAGGGACACTCGGGATGCACCAGGATTTTGAAATCCGAATCCACTTTCCGGATGTCGTCGCATTGTTGGGGCGTGAACAACCCGTGTACGCTGCAATGCCCCTTCCATAGAATCACGCGCGACGTTTCCACCTGCTCGCCCGACAGCCCGCCGCAAGGGCGCCCCGGGTCGTAAACCACCATGTCATGCAATGGAATGCCCATCGCAAACGCGGTGTTGCGCCCCAGGTGCTGATCGGGAAGGAATATGACCTTCTCCCCTTGGCCAAAGGCCCATTCGAGCACCGCGCGGGCGTTGCTGCTCGTGCAACAGGCGCCGCCGTGCCCGCCGCAGAAGGCCTTGATTGCCGCAGATGAGTTGACATAGGTAATCGGCACCAGCGACGCGCCCTGCTGCTCCACCAGAAACTCCCACGCCGCTTCAAGCTGGTCGATGTCGGCCATGTCCGCCATGCTGCACCCCGCCGAAAGGTCGGGAAGAATCACCTTCACGGATTCGTCGGTGAGAATATCCGCGGATTCGGCCATGAAGTGGACGCCGCAGAAAACGATGAACTCGGCTTCCTTCTGCTGCGCCCCAATCTGCGAGAGCTTCAGGCTGTCGCCGGTGAAGTCCGCAAACTGAATCACCTCGTGCTGTTGATAATGGTGCCCGAGAATGACCAGGCGCCGTCCCAATTGCCGCTTGCGCTCGGCAATCGCTTGACACAGCTCTTCTTCTGAAAGACGCGAATAATGCGGCGATAGCGGCGGTTGGAAAAGCATGGTAATTCCCGTACATTAAAGACCGTCGAACGCTTTTCATTATAGTGCCACGCATTTGCATCGGCAAAAGCGTGCCACGGACCTGTGTTGGTCCGTGCGAGACTTTAGACAAGGGAACTGTTGACCATGCCCACACCCAGAATCGCCGTCGTGTTCGGAAGTGACTCGGACTGGTCCACGATGGAAAAATGCGTTAACCGATTGCGCGAGTTCGGCGAAGAGCCGCTCGTCGAGGTCATGAGCGCCCACCGCAACCCGCAGCGCGTCGCGGCTTTTGCCCACGGCGCCGAAGCGGACGGCTTGCAGGTGATCATCGCCGCCGCTGGCATGTCCAATGCCCTGGCGGGCGCGGTGGCGGCGCATACCTGCCTGCCGGTGATCGGCGTGCCGCTCACCAACAGCTCACTCCAGGGGCTCGATGCCCTACTATCCACCGTCCAAATGCCGCCCGGAATCCCCGTCGCCGTGGTCAGTCTGGGCGACGCCGGCGCGGTAAACGCCGCCCTCCTCGCCGTCCAGATTGTCGCACGGCACGATCCCAGCCTGGCGGAGCGCTACAAAGCGTTCAAGACCCAACAGGTGGATCAGGTGGCCGTGCGCAACCGGGCGCTCCAGGAAAAGCGGGGCCGATAACCATGCCCCTGCCCCCGCGCACCATCGAGTGGGTCGGCGCCCTCGACGGGCACGTTTCGCTGATCGATCAGACGAAATTGCCCGGCCAACTCGTGATGCTGCGCATCGACGACGAACGAACGATGTGGGAGGCCATTCGCCGGCTGAGCGTGCGCGGAGCACCGGCCATCGGAATCGCCGCCGCATTCGGCGTGGTTCTCGGCCTACGAAGGAGCGCCGCCGGCGAAGCCGCCGACATCATGACCCGGCTGAAGGAACTGACCAACTATCTGGCCGGCGCCCGGCCCACCGCGGTCAACCTGGTATGGGCGCTGCAGCGCATGACCCATTTCGCCCATCAGGCACAAGCCGCGGGCATCGATGGCGACCGGCTTCTCGAAACACTCCTGCAAGAAGCCAAGACCTTGCGCGATGAAGACGCCGCCATGTGTCGTGCCATCGGGCGGCACGGCGCAGCGTTGGTCCATCAAGGTGCGGGCGTACTCACCCATTGCAATGCCGGAAGTCTCGCAACTGCCGAATACGGTACCGCCCTGGCACCGCTCTATACTGCCCATGAACAGGGGCGTACGTTCCGGGCCTACGCCTGCGAGACCCGCCCGCTCCTCCAGGGGGCACGCCTGACCGCTTGGGAATTGCAACAGGCGGGCATCGACGTCACGTTACTCTGTGACAGCATGGCTGCGTCACTCATGCGCGAACGCAAGGTCGATCTGGTAATCACCGGTGCCGACCGGATTGCAGCCAACGGCGACACCGCCAATAAGATCGGCACTTACGCCTTGGCCATTCTGGCAGCCGAGCACGGAATCCCGTTCTATGTCGCAGCGCCCACCAGCACCTTCGATCGGAGCGCACCCGACGGCGACGCCATTCCCATCGAATACCGCGATCCCGACGAAATCCGCCGCGGCTTCGGCACGCCCACTGCGCCGCCGCAGGTGCCCTGTTACACACCGGCCTTTGATGTGACGCCCGCCCGGCTCATCCGGGCGATCATCACTGATCGTGGACGCATTGAGCCGGTCACCGGGGAGAATATCGCCTGCGCCCTTTCGTCCGGGCCGGTCCCGCCTTGCGGAGACACCTGAACATGTCGATAATCTCCTTGGCGTGGAGGCAACTCGGGCTGCTCGGCTAAACCTGAGCCGTTTCGCACCCCGAGGCTTACCTTGCTTGCCAGTGGTTCAGGGCGGGCGTATACTGCCGCCATGTGGCAGGGAGTCAGGGCAACGGAATGTCTTGCGGCCCTTCTACGCAGGGCGCAATGCCGTCGAGTTTCACCCAACGGGGAGACCATTCATGCGATCAAAACGAGCATTGACAGTGTTGGGGTTGCTGGGAGGGATGGGCGTCCTCCTTTCCGGCCCGGCAACCTCCTGCACCAGTTTCACCGGCCGGTCGTTGCTGGTCGCCGCCGATATGTGCTTTATTTTTGATTGCCAGAACGGCGCATTCGGCGGCACGGTGGATCCTTGTTCGGGCGTTGGCAGCGGCAACCAGACGAACGAAGGGCAGAACGCGCTTCCGTTCTTCACCGATTGTCCGACCAACCAGGGACCGTGAGCAATCACTATCGGTAAGACGATGACTGGATCGCGCCGCCACGAACCGGACTTTCACTGGTAACGGCGGGTTGATTCCCGGGGGAACAGGCTTCTGCGAGGCGAAACATGAAACGGCAATTTCGGCGACGGAGCACGGTTCTGGCAGCGTTGGCCATCGGCGCGGTGGCCCAATTCGGGTTTGTCGAGTCCTGCGATAACCGTTTGATCAACTTCACCCGTTACTTCGATCCTTGCGGCACAATCCTGGCCAACTGTACGCCGGGCAGCTTCGAGGCCAATGCCGCGGAGATCGGCGACTATTGTGTCGATCCGGCGTGCACCGTCCCCGGCGGTTGCGGCACGGGCCAACAGCCCTTGGGTACCATCCGCGACATTTGTCCGTAACCGTCCGCGAAAGGGTCAATGCGCCGCTGTTGGCTGAATACCGATCGGCACCTCCAGCCGCTTGGCCAGGCGGTGAACCGGACGCTTACATTCAGGGGGCGTGCGGCACGAATCGCCGCGCTGGCCGCCACCGGCGGGTTCCTGTTTCAGGCCGTGGGCTGCGCTACGGGTTTGACTCCCGTGTTCCTCAGCTTTGTAGAATCCGCCCTCCTCAGCCTGCTGCTCGGCGGTTTGGCTTTCCCCTGATCATCGAACCCATGGCCGTGCCACCGGGCCTCACCGCCCGTCTTGCCATTCGCAGTTCGCCCCAGGGTGTGGCGTAATTCCGCTTGGACAAGTCGCTTACCGCTCGCGGCAGTTTGCGGTAGGCTGTACCCATGAACGCCAGACGGACAGTGATTGAGGATCTACCCCGCTTCGCTGGCGCGGAGGTTCTCTCGCTGCCTCACTGGGTCATCGAGCTGGTCGGCGCAGGAGACGACGCGCCAGCCGCGGAGCCGGCAGACTCTCCGGTACAGATTCGCCGTCGCAACGGGTGGACGCTTTGCTCGACAGCAATTCGCCACGCCGATGAGCTCTCAGGAGATGCCTTCCGCTGCGCCACGCTGTCAGCTTACCAGGCGCTATCCGCCGTCGCACACGACTGCGGCACGCCCCACTTTGTCCGCTTCTGGAACTTCATTCCTGATATCCACCGTCTGGACGCACCCGGAATAGATCGATACATGTTGTTTAATGCCGGCCGACATGCGGCATTCGAATCATGGTACGGCGGCGCGGCGTCATTTGATCGGGCCGTCCCCACCGCTACGGGCATCGGTTACCACGGCTCCGATCTGGTCATCCACGGCCTCGCCCGCGCCGTGCCGGGAATACAAGTTCACAATCCTCGACAGCACCCTTCCTTTCGCTATTCGCATCGGTTTGGACCGTTGCCCCCTTGCTTCGCCCGCGCCACGCTGGTGCACGAACCTTATGGGCAACTCCTGCTGATCGGCGGCACCGCAAGCGTTTGCGGGGAGGAATCGCTGCACGAACGCCAACTTGAAGCGCAAACAAGCGAGACCTTCGCCAACCTGCGTGCGGTGGTTCACGCCGCCCTGGTGCGAACAGGCGTCGCGACCGATTCTCTACCGGATGCTGTTTCAACGAGTGCGGTTCCCCTTCGCGACCTGCGCGTTTATTATCGTCGGGCCGAGGACCGCGGGACGGTCGGTCGGTTGGTTGCCAGCCAGGTGCCCGAGGGAATCCCGGTGGAATACTGTCGCGCGGACATCTGCCGCCCCGAATTGTTGATTGAGATCGAGGGAACCAGGTGGCTTTCCAAAGACTGAAGGTTCCCGATCAGATGTTCAGTAGGACGAAACGCCTGGTAAAGCCATGGATCGCGGGAGGAGTATGATCGCCGACCGACGGACCTGTGACGTGCTGATTATTGGTGGCGGACCCACCGGCTCGACGACCGCCCTCGCTCTCGCCCGCGCCGGGATTTCCGCGCTGGTGGTAGAGAAAACACGCTTCCCGCGTTTTCACGTGGGCGAGTCGTTCCTGCCGCGAAACTTCACGCTGATCCAGGAACTCGGGCTGGAGCCCTCCCTGCGGCAGTTGGCGCACATGCCCAAGTTCGGCGGCGAGTTCGCCATGGGCAATGGCAGCGCCGCCATACGCTTCTGCTTTGACGCCGCACTGGACGGCACAACCAATGAGACCTTCAACATCGAGCGCGCCCCTTTCGACCAGATGCTCTTGGAGGAGGCGCTACGTGCCGGCGCCCAGGTCCGCCAGGACACCGGTATTCGCCAGGTGCTCGCACTGGAAGACGGCCATATCGAAGTAGAAACCGACAACGGCGAAAGACTCTCCGCCCGATATCTCATCGATGCCAGCGGACAGGGGGCGTTCCTGGGCAGGCAACTGGGGACGCGGCGGGTGTTCGAAGGACATCGCAAAGTGGCCTACTTCGGCCATTTCGAAAACGTGGAGCGGCTTTGCGGACGCGAGGAGGGCTACCCCACCATCGCCATGTGCGACGAGGGGTGGTTCTGGCTCATCCCCATTGACGAACGCCGTACCAGCATCGGGTTGGTCATGAATGCCGACGCCGCGCGTCTGGTCAACGTACCCGCCGCGCAAATGCTGGCCTGGGGCATCGCCCGCAGTCCGTTCATGCGCGAGCGGACGCGCCGTGCACAGTTTCCCCAGGCCAACCATGTGATCGCCGACTTCAGTTATTCGTGCAAACCCTATGCCGGACCGGGCTACTTCCTGGTAGGCGATGCCGCAGTCTTCCTCGACCCGATCTTCTCCACGGGCATTTGCCTGGGCATGATGGGAGCGGTTCAGGCGGCCGACGGAATCAGAAAGTTGCTTGATGGAACCGCATCTCACGAACACGTTCGCCGCGAGTACCAGAGTATGGTGTCCAATACTTCGTCCGTGTTCTTCAGACTCGTCACCCTGTATTACGACCATTCCTTTCGCGAACTGTTCCTCTACGGAAGCGGTCCCCTCGCGGTCCATCGCGCCATCATCTCCATACTATCCGGACACATCTTTCCCCGTCCGCGCTTCGCCCTGCGTTGGCGGCTCAAGATGTTCGAATGGCTGGTCGCGATGAACCGTTGGCTGCCATTGGTGAAGCGACACAAACGGTTTTCCCTGTTCGACGAGGATTCCACGGAATCGACTTCAACGGTGCCGCCCATCCCGGTGCCGTCCTGATCGAGTGGCGTCAAAGGACGCAACGACCTGCCTCGACGCGCGGAACCGTCGCATGACCCTCGAAATACTTCAGCAACTGTCCCGCCATGTGCGAACGTCTCCGCACTCGGTGGCATGGCGGGAGATCGACGGTGCCTGCGGGTTCGATCGTACCTGCGATTTCGCCCGGTTCGCCGCCGCCGTGACAGACCTTGCGCACGCAATTCGCCGCGAGTTCCCACCGCGGGCGGTAGTGCTGATCGCCTACGCCAACCAGATCGAGCTGCCCATTTCGCTGCTCGCAGTCCTGGCAGCGGGTGCCTCGGCCTTCCCGGTGCATCCGCACACGCCACCCGCGGAACTGCACAACGCTGCCCGGCGCTCCCGGGCGGCAGCGCTGCTGGGCACGGCAGCGCACGGCCAGGCAGCCGCGGCCATCGGGCTGCGCACCCTGCCCCTGACGCCCTGGACTGACTTGCCTGGCGACGCCGGATTCGACTTCGACCAGGCACTCACCGGCACCGGTGCCAGGCTTTATCTGCAGAGTTCCGGTACCACCGGCCTGCCGAAGATCGTGGTGCGCGAGGCGGGGGCGTTGGACGCGGTCGCACGCAACGTAGCCCGGGCCGTGCGCCTGGAACCCGCCGATGTGATTCTCGGCGTGACACCGGGTTGTCATAGCTATGGCGTCGAAAACGTGGTTCTCGGTCCGCTATATGCCGGGTGCAGCGTTCTTCTGTGCCAGCGATTTGACACATTGCGTATCCACCGCGCCGCCGCCGAAGGACGATTTTCCGTGTTTCCGGGGGTGCCCGCCATGTTCGAGCTCCTGGCGGAAAACGCCACCCAGCCTGCCTCGTTCGCGGCCGTTCGCTGCCTCTATTCAGCCGGTGCCAACTTGCCGCGCGCCGTCTTCGACCATTTCGCCGATCGTTGCGGCGCGCCGATCGGCCAGCTCTACGGCATGAGCGAAGTCGGCTCGGTCACCTTCAACGACCCCGCCGCTCCGCATCACGATCCAACCTGCGTCGGGC
>CAZMVD010000131.1:0-11498 GCA_964569425.1 uncultured Phycisphaeraceae bacterium | reverse complement strand
CGGGTAGCTGCTGTGCGGCAACCCTGGGCTGAGCGCCACAACGCCTTTGGCGTTGGAACGAACTATTGGCCGCGACGCTTTGGGCGAAAAGTCGCAACGTCCCTGGTGACGGGACCTGTCTTTGGCCTTGAAACCAGTCAAGTGGTGCGATGCGATGGTCGGCGGACCTGCAATCGAGAACTCTGGGCGCGTGAGAATGGCATTCGCCCCTGTCACGGCGCTCAAGCCGCCGTTGCGGCGGTGGAGCGACATTAATGTCACTTTCGGCGTTTGGGCGTTTTCCAACGGCCCGTAGTACACCAAGGGGAATCAGTATTGAATGACCGAGAGTCCGCGCGGGCTGAAGCCCGCGGCTCGCTTTGACGACATCGACGTATCGACTGTGGAATCGGCGTCAGCTCACGGTGGCGGCGGTGGAGCGGGGGTCGAGGGCGTCGCGGAGGGCGTCGCCGAGGAAGTTGAGGGCGAGGAGGGTGAGGGTGAGCACGGCGCAGGGGAAGAACAGGAGCCACCAGAAGTCCACATAGGCGTTAACGGCCTCGACACCGTCGGCGGCGAGGCGGCCGAGCGAGGGTGTGGGCTGGCGGATGCCGATGCCCAGGAAGCTCAGGAACGATTCCTGCAAGATGGCCTGGGGGACGATGAGCGTGGCGTAGACGGCGATGGGGCCGGCGAGGTTGGGGAGAATGTGGCGGCGGAGCACGTGCCACCGGCCGGCACCGGCGACGCGTGCGGCGTCCACGAATAACTGGCTGCGCAAGGAGAGCACCTGTCCGCGCACCACGCGGGCCATGGTCAGCCAGCTCACGCCGCCGATCGCCACGAGCAGGATCGCCGCGTCGGCGATTTGTGAAGGGCCGTCGAACAGGGCGCGCAGGGGCTTCGCCAGTCCGACCTGGAGGACAATCACCAGCAGGATGTAGGGCAGGCCGTAGAGCACGTCGACCACGCGCATCATCAGCACATCGAGGCGTCCGCCGGTGAGGCCGGCAATCGCGCCCCAGGCGGTTCCGATGACCACGGCCATGCCCGCGGCGGCGAGGCCGATCAACAGGCTGATGAGGAATCCGGGCAACAGGCGGAAGAGCAGGCTGCGGCCGAGGTCGTCATGGCCGAGCCAGGACGCGGCACGGAACACGGCGCGGGAGGCGAAGGAGGTCGCTGCGTTGCCGGGCAGCGCGGCGACGTAGGTTTCGAGCGTTACAACGGGACTCGCAGCGGGCGGGTGGCGGACGGCGCGCTCCAGATTGTGCACGTCGTGCCAGTGGACGGCCCAAGGAAGGAAAGCGAGGCTGACGACGATCATCAGCACCAGCACCAGCCCGCTCATCAGTGCCAGGCGGTGGCACGAAAAGCGGTGCCACATTCCCGGCACGGCAATGGCGTCGTGGTGCGCTGCGGCATTGCTCATCCCGCGGCTCCGGCGATTCGCGGATCGAGCTTCGCGTAGAGCACGTCCACCACCAGGTTGAAGAGCACGAGCATGGCAGAAAAGACCAGCACGGTGGCGAGGATGAGCCCGGCGTCGCGATTGAGCGCGGCGTTGACGAAGTGCTGGCCCATGCCGGGCACGCCGAAGACCTTTTCGACCACGAAGGAGCCGGTCATGGCCTGCGCGGCGGCGGGGCCGAGGTAGCTGAGCACGGGCAGAAACGCCGGCTTGAGCGCGTGCTTCCAGATGACCTGCCGCGGCGGCAGCCCCTTGGCCACGGCGGTGCGGAGAAAATCGCTGCTGAGTACGTCAACCATGCCGGTGCGCGTGAGGCGCGCGACGTACGCGGCAAAAGGCAGGGCGAGGGTCAGGGTGGGCAGGGGCAGGTGGGCGAGCGTTCCCCATCCGCCGATGGGCAGCACGCGGGCATAAACGGCGAACAGCGTGAGCAGCACGGAGCCGGTGACGAAGGTGGGCAGTGAGACCCCGAGCAGGGCCGCGCTCATTACGGTCGCGTCGGGCCAGCGGTTGCGGCGTACGGCACTCCACACGCCGGCGGGCACGCCGATGGCGACGGCGGTGAGCATGGCCAGCAGGCCGAGCATGACGGACACGGGCAGGGATTCGGCGATGATCTGGCCGCAGGTCCAGTCGGTGTAGGTGAAGGTGGGGCCGAAGTCGAAGCGCAAGGCGCTGCCGAGAAACTCGGCGTAGTAGAGCCAGTTGCTGTCCATGCGGTAGCGGGCGCGGAGGGCCTGCTCGACCTCGCGCGGCAGGGTTCGCTCACCCTGTTGGAAAGGGTTGCCGGGTACGGAGACGACCATGAGAAAGGTCAGCGTGTACACGCCCCAGACGCTGAGCAAGCCGAACAGAAATCGCCGAATCAGGCGCGCGGTCATCGGGTCACCCGTACCTGTCGAAAGGAGAAGCGCAGGCGCGGGTTGGGATCGAGGCCGGCGACGTTGGGCTGGATGGCCAGCAGGCTGGTATAGTGCAGGATAGGCAGGAGTGCGGCGTCTTCCTCAATGAGCAGAGTCTCGGCGCGGCGGAGGAGTTCGAATCTCTCTGTTCCGGCCGCGGCACGGGCCAACAGTTGGTCGTAGCGCGGGGCGGAATAGCCGCCGGCGTTGTGGCCGTCGCCGGATCGGAAGCAATCGAGGAAGGTGGCCGGGTCGAAGTAATCGCCGTACCAGTTGCCGCGGGCGATGAAGAAGCGGCGTGCGGCGCGGTCGGCGGCGAAGGTCTTGCTTTCTTTGGAGCGCAACGACACGGATACGCCGAGCACGTCGCGCCACATTCGTGCCACTGACTGGCACAATTTTTCGTCCGCGGCCAGGTGCAGCAGTTCCACGGCGGGGAAGCCGGCGCCCGCGGCGTAGCCTGCCTCGGCCAGGAGCGTACGCGCCTCGGCCGGGTCCTGCCCAAGACCTGCCGGCGATTCGTAACCCGGAATTAATCCCGGCGGCACGAAGGTGCGCGCCGGCCGATCTCCGCGGCCCAGCACGCGCGAGACCACGGCTTCGCGATCCACGGCCAGGCAAAAGGCCTTGCGCACCCGAGGATCGACGAAGGGGTTGGCCACGCCATCGACGGCAGCATCGGCACAATTGAAAAAGAAGTAGAAGGTGGCCAGGGTGGGCGTGAGGTGGAAGTCCCGCCGCGCTCCCGACTGCGCCAGGCGGGCCAGCTCGTGGCTGTAGGAAACTTCGAGCGCTGGAAGAAAATCGACCTCCCCCGCTTCGTAGGCCATGTACGCGGCGTTGAGGTTGGGGATCACGAGCATGTCCACAGTGCGGCAGGCGATGTCCGGGGCGAAGCGCGAATGGGGATTGACCTCCAGGCGCGCGCGGCGTTTGAAGCGCCATTCGGCGAGGCGGTACGGCCCGTTGGTCACGAGCCCGGCGTAATCGCCGCGGCGATACTGCGGCTTGGTCCACTGCGGATCGTACGCCACCAGCCCCTCGGCGGTGATGGGGACGTTGTGGTGACGCTCGCGGAGCGTTTCAATGCTCTCGTGACAAGGGAGTAGCGCCGGGAACGCCGCCAAATCCAGGAAATAGGGGCACGGTTGTTTCAGGCGAACCACAAACGTCCGCTGGTCCAAGGCCTTGATCCCGACCATGGCGAAACGCTCGTCCATGGCCGCGGCGTGCATCGCATGCGCGATGGCATGAACCCCGGGCCAGTCGAGTTCACGCTTGTCGTCGTGTGTTTCCGGGTCGGCGCCGTCCCGGCGCGTAAGCGGGACCGATGACGCAGGCGGTTTGCCACCCAGCGCCAGAAGCGCGTCGCGCACCAGTGTCGCGTTTTCGATGGCGGCGGCGTGCGCGGCGTCGAGCGACCAGCCACCGGCGCGGCGCATCAAGGCCGTCAGGACGGTCACCGCTTCACGCCGCCATTGAACGTACTCCGCCGCGCCCGCGATGTGCTCGGTAAACAGGAAAGTGTAATCGGCCGCGGTGCCCGGCTCCATAGCCCGGCGCCAGCCGCGGACGAAGTCCGCCGACGTCACCAGGTCGCCGTTGGACCAGCGGGCGTCGTCGCGCAGCGTGAACGTGTATTCGAGTTCGTCAGGTGAGATGTCGGGAGGAAAATGCGCGGCGCCTTCGGCGGGCAGGCCGGTTGAGGGGTCGGTGGTGGTGAGCCCCTCCCAGAGGTTGAGGGCCACGCGGAAGTCCTGCGACCAGCTCATGCGCGCCGGGTCGAGAGTATGGATGTCCGAGGGATTGACGTAGACAAAATCGGCGCGCGGCGCCCTTTGCCCCGGACCCAACACACACACGCACACGAAGGCTACCAGCAGTAGAACGACGCCAAGACTCAACCGGTAAGACATGCGCCTGGCACTCCGGCGCGGAGGGCGGCACCGCCGCGAACCGGCGGCCTGTTGAGAAACCAGTCTGACGAGCTTTCCTGCCCATCAGACCGGCTGGAAAGCCGGTTCCATAGCGCCTCGGATGACCTTCTCAACAGGAAGCTAGGGCGCGCCCACGGCCACGTTCCACGGCGCGGCGTTGAGCGCGCCGGGTTGGTTCTGAGCGACATTGCCCACCCACAGATACGCCTGGGTGCGCACCGCGCCGCGGCGCTCATAGCCCCCCAGGCCGATTTCGTTGCGGATATCTCCGCCCTTGCCCGCGAGCTCGGCAAGAATGGCTTCGGCGCCGTCCAGGCGCCGCTCGATGGCGTCGATTTCCTCGTACGCCAGGTTGGGCGAATCGTAGCGTTCTGCGTCCATCCGCAACAGGACGGCCACGATTGCTGCCAGCCGGTTTTTCTGCTCGGCCGTGAGCGCGGCAAGGACCCCCGCGCCGCGGAAGAACTCGAAGGCATCCACCTCGGCGCGGTCCACCACCACGGCGGGGCCGCGGCGGAACTTCACGCGCGCATCAAGGATTGCCAGGACGGCTTCGGCCGCGGTGGCCGCCTGGGGCGTGGGATAGGTCAGCGCCACGTAAATCTGCCCGAGCACCACCGGGTTGGTTTCGGCCACGCCCGCAGCACGGAGTGCCGCGACGACGGTTTCCAATAGTTCCTTATCGCCGGCGATGGCGCTGCGAAGGGAAGCCAGGCCATTGGCACAAAGATAGCGCGCGGCCTGATCGCCTGAGCGAAGTCCGGCGACCAGCGCGGCCACCGTTTCGACACGATTGATGTCCACCAGCACCCGCGCCAAGCAGCGGGCCACCCACGCCGGCAGGTCGGTCCGGGCAAACCTCGCGCCGGCGAGTTCCGCAAGCTGCACAGTGAATTGGGTGCGAAACTGCGCGGTGTTGTCGGCGTGGCCGTAAAGGTCCGAGAACTTCTTGCGGTATGCCGCGAACGCCCCTTCCACCTTGTCGGGCTCGATGGCGGTGAGCCGGTCGATCTGAGCCTGAATCCACTCGTTGATCAACCGTTGATCGGCCGGTCCGATCTGGGTCATGCGCCGGACCGGCTGGATGTTGGCATCCTCCGGCGCGGGGGCTTGTCCGCGGACCGGTGGCGCCGCCAAGGCCAGACCGGCGATCAAGCCCGCCCGGACGAACCACGAAAAAGACCTTATCATCCAGCTGCTCCGTGTGAGCCCCACGATCGACCGCGCCGGGCATTGCGTTCCACCGACCGGCCATGCCCCCTACTCATCTCCGGGATTGCGAACCCTAACGACCGCATCGGGAAGCTGTCAAGCCGTGGCGACTTGGCCACCACGGTTCTGATGCCGAGTTTTTGCGCAAAATTGCTTGGTTTTCCGCGCGTATTCCGCTACTATATGCCGTTATTCCCTTCGGCTCAGCATCAAGCCTTCTCGTGTTGTCTTTGGGATAAGGAGAGTGATCTTGTCAAGCGAATCTGCCCATGCACGATTGCCCCTGCTCGCAGTCGTACTATTCACCTTCGTTGCGGCCATTGAATCTTCGAGCGGCGCCCCCTACATCCCCGATGATCCCGGGTTCGGCGAACAATGGTACCTGCTCAACGCCGGTCAGGTGATTGACGGCGTCGCGGGAAACGCGGGAGCCGACGCGCGGGTGGCGGAGGCATGGGAACTGCATCGGGGCGCGCATGGCGTGCGGATTGCCATCGTCAGTTCGGGCACGACGGCTCACGCCGAGTTCGCGGATCGGCTGTTGCCGGGCCGAGCGACGCACGGGAGTCCGCTGGACCCGTTCGATTTGCGCGACGGGTGCGGAACCGGTACGGCGGTGGCCGGAATCATCGGGGCTGCCACTGACAACGGCCAGGGTATCGCCGGCGTATACAGTCAGATTCAGATGATCCCGGTTCGCGTGGCTACGCTGTGCAGCGTTTCTGCGGTGTCCATTTCACGAGGGATACGCTGGGCAGCCGATCAGGGTGTGGATGTCATGGTGGTGACGGCCTTCGTCAACTCACCCAGCACCCTGTTGGCCGACGCCGTGGCGTACGCCGTGGCGCGCGATATTGTGTTGGTGTGTGCCACGGGTTTGAGCGGCGGATTCGTCTACTATCCGGCGGCTTATCCGGAGTGCATCGCCGTTTCCCCTACGGACAACCGCGACGGGTTCAGCTCCAATGCGAACACCGGTGCGGCGCTGGATCTTTCGGCGCCCGGTTGGGGTGTTTATTCCACCAGCCGTGATGGTGATTATGCCACGGTCTCGAACGGCTGGTACGGAGCCGTTGCGTTGGTGGCGGGCACGGCCGCATTGATGCGCTCCTATGCCCCACAACTGACGGCCGTCGAGATTCGCCAGATTCTCGAGGATACCGCGGTCGATCTGGGACCTGCGGGTTGGGACGCGACGTTCGGCTGGGGGCGGCTGGATGCCCGGGCGGCGCTGGAGTCGGCACCGCTGCCGCCGTTGCGGTTTGAACTGGGTGGCGCGCCGCCGGTGCTGCTGCCGCCGGGCGCGGCGGCGTCGTTCGACCTTCGGATTGCCCCTGGTACGGAAGCGGTCGTGGGCGCTTCGGCGACGTTATGGTATCGAGCGGACGCCGGTGCGTTTACAGCCCAACCGCTGACGGACCTGGGTGGCGGCAACTATCGCGTAACGATCCCCGCGCAACCTTGCGGCACGGAGGTTTCCTATTACCTGTCGGCCACGGGTGACGGCGGTACAACGGTCACGGAACCGGTCGATGCCCCTGCGGGCGTGTATATCGCGGAGGCCGTCGTCCGACAGTTGCATTTTGCTGATGATTTTGAGACTGATCTGGGTTGGACGACCGTGGTCGAGGGCGTGGGGACGACGGGCGCTTGGGCGCGCGTGGTACCTGTCGGCACTACGGGGGAAGGCGGCGTGGAGGCTCAGCCGGGATACGATTTTTCCCCGAATGAGAAGACGCGCTGCTTTGTGACCGGACAGCACAATCCCAGTACGGGGGCCGGAACAAACGACGTGGACTTCGGCCCGGTGCGGCTGGAATCGCCGACGATCGAGTTGACCACCGCCGACGCGGAGATTCGGTACGCGCGGTGGTTCTATACCAATCTGGGCACGCCCGATGAGCTGGTCGTCGAAGTTTCGCGCGATGACGGCGCAACCTGGGCGGTGGCGGAGGTAATAACCCATGAGCCCTCCTGGGTGCAGAGTTCGTTTCGGCTGAGCGAGGTGGCGCCGGTTGGCGGCGACTTGCTTCGCGTTCGCTTCACCACGTCGGACCTGACGAACGATTCGCTTACCGAGGCAGCGGTGGATGAGTTCGAGGTGGTTGCCTTGTCGTGTACGGCGGCGACGGGGGATGCAGACGGCGACGGGCTGATCGGACTGGGGGACCATCCGGCGCTGCACGGCTGCTGGTCGGGTCCGGCCGACCCCGCGGTGGGTGCGGCGTGCTACACGCTCGACTTCGACGGCGATGGCGACGTGGACCTGGCGGATCACCACGTTTTTCAGGCGATGTTCGGCGGCGGTTCCTGAACGGTGGAAACATCTACTTCGGGTCATCCCGGCGGAGGCGCTTATCTGCGGCGGCGTTGCTGTTCCGGGGCGGCGCCCTTACAATCCGCGCGTAGGCATGGGATTCCCGACGTACGCCGTGCTCGTTGTCACGGGCGGAAGGAATCAATGGTGGGCCGGAGCGATGCCACGAAGCCCTGTTCGAGAGTATTTCCATAACATCGCGGAGACGGTGCGGACCATCCTGATCGGGATGCGCATTTCGCTAAAGTACTGCTTTGCCAAGACGGTCACGTTGCAGTATCCGGACGTGGCGCCGGCGTTGATGCCGCGGTATCGCGGGTTTCATTTCTACGAGATTGAGAAGTGCATCGCGTGCGATCTGTGCGCCAAGGCGTGCCCGGTGGACTGCATCTACATTGAAAAGACCGGCCCGCGGAAGATCGACAAGGAGACGGGTGTGGCGGTGGGCGGGCTGATGACGCGCTACGCCATCGACTACGCCAAGTGCATGTTCTGTGCGTTGTGCTGCGACCCGTGTCCGACGGATTGCATCCACATGGGCAATCTGCACGACCTGTCGGGCTATACGCGGGAGGACATGATCGTGGAGTTCACCGATCTGGCCATGGAAGGGCTGCAAACGCCGCAGCCGCTCTGGATGCAGAAGGACAGCCTTCCCGCGTGGGCGGAGAAACGAAAGCGGGAATGGCTGGAATATCAGCACTCGAACGACCTGCTGACCCACAAGAATGACGAGCGTCGCAAGCAGATGGCCGAAGCGGTCGATCCGGCGGCGATCACCCGTTGACGCATGTACGTGCGGCTTTAAGGTCGGGGCATAAGACGGAATGAATAGCGTGGTGCAGATACCGACAACCTGGCTGGCGGCGCTGGCGGCGGAAGTGCCACCAGTCAATCCTGCGCTGCACAGCAACTCTAACGTGGAGTTGGTGCTGGGCATCATGCTGTTCACGCTGGCGGGCGCGTCGATTGCGTTTCTGGGACTGACGGCCGGGCGGTTTGTGCGGCCTACGCTGCCGCACCCGGAGAAGAGTACGGCGTACGAATGCGGGGAGCCGGCGATCGGTGACAGTTGGGTGCAGTTCGACCTGCGGTTCTACGCGGTGGCGCTGGTGTTCATCGTGTTCGACGTGGAAATCGCACTGCTGTGGCCATGGGCGGTGGTGTTCAAGGAGATGGGCGCGCCGGCGTTCTGGGCGTTTCTGGTGTTCTTTCTGCTGATTGCGATTCCGTTTCTTTATGAATGGAAATCGGGTTACCTGGATTGGGTGCGGGCGAGTACGGGGCAGCGGCCGGTCAGCCAACTGGAACCCATTGAACACCCTGCGCAACCGAGGGAAGCATGATCGCGCACGACCTTCGCAAGGTGCTCAAGAAGGAGCCGTTCGAGCCCGTTCGCCTTTGCTTGAGCGACGGGCGGGCGGTGGTGATTCGCCATCCGGATCAAGTGGTCGTATCTGATCGTCATGTGTACGTGGGACTGGCCACACTGGAGAGCAGTTCGCGGCTGTCCACCCCCAAGGACGGCAATACGATCGGAAAGGACTGGCTGTGGATCAGCATCATCCACGTGGCGGCGGTGGAACCGGTCAACGGACACACTGGGCGGACGAAGCGCGGATCGAACGGAAAGCGCAAGGAATGAACAGTTTTGATCTGGTGACTGCGCTTCTGCCCATTGCGCCCGAGCGTGTGCCTGGTTGGCGCCGAACCTGAAGGGTGCGACATGAGTTGGATCGAAAACCGGTTTGAAGAGGGTTTGATCGTCACGTCACTGGACTGGGCGATCAACTGGGGGCGCAGCAACAGCGTCTGGCCGATGACCTTCGGGCTGGCCTGCTGCGCCATCGAGATGATGGCCGTCGGCGCGTCGCGGTTCGACATCGACCGATTCGGCGCCGGCGCGTTTCGTGCCACGCCGCGGCAATCGGACCTGATGATCGTCGCCGGCACGGTGACGTACAAGATGGCTTCGCGCCTCAAGCGGCTTTACAACCAGATGCCGGAGCCGAAGTACGTGATGGCCATGGGCGCCTGCACGGTCGGCGGCGGGCCCTATTTCAAACACGGCTACCACGTGGTGAAAGGCGTGGACCTGGTGGTGCCGGTGGATATCTACATTCCCGGCTGCCCCCCGCGTCCGGAGGCGCTGCTGGAGGGTCTGATGCGGTTGCAGGACAAGATCCGCCACCAGACCCGCGCTAAGACACTGATGACCAAAGCGAAAGAGCTGGCGTTGAACTGAGAGTGGCTGCAACGACCGGTCTGAGCGGGTCCTAGATTACGCCTTGGTTGGCCGGAGCCTGTCGACACTTCGAGTGAGTTTCCCGATTCGCTGATTGATCGTCGTCACAGGCGGAGGCAATTCTGTCGAGCGGGCGGGGTTGCCGCGTGCTGGAATCAGCGGGATTGGTGGCCACCATTCATCCGTCGGACGTGAGTTGTCATGGTCATGCGCATAGCGCTCTACGGCGGGAGTTTCAATCCCATCCACCATGGTCACTTGTTGGTGGCCCGTGCCGTGGCCGAAATGCGTCAGCTTGACCGCGTGGTTTTTCTCCCCTCGCAGCATCCACCGCACAAACGACCGGAGGGATTGATTGCCGCGGAACATCGCGCGGCCATGGTACGTCTGGCCATTGCGGGCGAAGAGATTCTTGAGTTCAGTGATTTCGACCTGAACCGCCCCGGTCCCAGTTATACGATCGACACGGTGTTGCACTTTCGGACTAGGCTGGGAGGTGATTCCCAACTTTTCTGGATCATTGGCGCCGATTCATTGGCCGAATTGACGACCTGGAAGCAACTGCCGAAACTGGTTAATGCCTGCCAGATTCTCACGGCGCGCCGCCCCGGAACGGACGAAATTGACTGGTCGGTTTTTCACGGCGTCCTTTCGGACCAACAGGTTCACCGGTTACAGGACGGCCTGGTGGAGACGCCCATGTTCGACATCTCTTCGACCGACATTCGCCATCGAATGCGCGACGGGCTATCGGTCCGATACATGTTACCGGATTCGGTCAGGGAATACCTTTTGTTGCATCGCCTCGGCACGAATTGTTAGCCAAGATTCCGCCACGTCGCATGGCGTTACTCAAGCCAAAAACGAACGGCCAAGCTTTCATAAATCCGTTGAACGTAACGACTTACAGCATTATAATGGGGCTCAGAATCGAAGTTGCCCCCGGATTTGGAATTCGGACCGGGCTGCAAAACACGTGAGGATGGCCGAGGCACAAAGACCGGCCGGCGTCGCCGAACCTTTGAACGGAACGGAAAGAACCCATGCGCCGAATCGCAGCGCTGCTGTTGGTTTTGGCCATCGCGCTGTCGGTCGCGGTTGCTTCCTACGTTCGCGCGACCCCTCAGTCCAAAGTGGATTCTGCATTTCACTCGCAAGCGGCACTACAGGCAGTCAGCGAATTGGAACACCGTCGACCCCGGTCCGACACGGCTGAGCAAGTTGAAGCGACCGGGACCACGGCGCCGGTTACGCACGATCCGCAAACGCTGGTGTATAGCGCCACCGGTGGCACCGGTTTCTTTGCGCCAGGCGTCCCGTTCCAGGTAATCGCCGACGACATGACCCTCGCCACGACCTGCGATTGCACGCTCGCCGAGTATTCGTTCAAGGTGGGCGGCGGTGGCGACGGGTCGGGAGTATTTACGGTCAACTC
>CAZMVD010000130.1:0-11616 GCA_964569425.1 uncultured Phycisphaeraceae bacterium | reverse complement strand
TTTTAACCCATGACTGAGTGTTTTAGTTTGTCAACTGTGTTGCCAAGAGCTCCCCCTATTGGACTCGTTCCACAACGGGTTTATGGAGGGAAAACTGACCTACTCACTGTCAGAAGTAGACCATTTTACCAAGCGACTAGCACATTTACTGGTTGAAGCCTCTATTCGGATGGATGTTGTGTAATGCTTACACGCGAGGAGGGCGCCCCACAGCGCCCGACCGAAGCGTGTGCATGCTACAGCGGCGTACCCCCACCCCCGCCACCGTCAATAAAAACACTTCCAGGAGGTAGATGGAACTGCGGGCGAGTAAAGGTGAAAGTTCGTTGAACTCCAGAAGCATGATATACATGTGACAGTTAGACACCTAAAGATAATCTTGACTGCCAATCATTTCAGCTGTAAAACTCACAAGTGAGTGTTTGTGAGTTTTTAAAAATGCTATACTAGTCAAGTAATTTGAAATGGATAATGAATACTATGGACAACAATAATGATGTATTTCAGCTGATTTATGATGGACCAGCATTAGCTTCGCATGAGATGAATGTGCGAGACCTGGCGCCAGCACTATTAGCCTTAGCACAGCTACTCGAAGATTCCAATAAAGCGCTTAATGGTGATAGCGTCAAGATTACAGTGAACTTGCGTGCAACTGATGAGGGCTCTGTAGATATTCTCTTATCAGTCACACAAAGCCTTATTGACCAAGCGGTGTCTCTCTTTAGCGGAGACGGCGCAACAGCAATCGTGAATGCTCAAGAATTACTTTCTATTTTAGGTATCGGAGGATCAAGCACTGGCGTTATTGGAATAATTCGATGGTTAAAAGGGAGAAGTGTTAAAAAAGTAACAAAACTTAAAGATGGTAACTTTCAGCTAGAAGTTGAGGGTGATAAAGAAATAAGAGTCGTTTCACATCGTGAGATAAAACTATTTGGTTTGTTAAGTGTCAGAAAAGGATTCGAGGCCATTGTTAAGAAACCACTTAAGTCCCCTGGAATAAATAAAGTTAAATTTGAAAAAGATAGCGCGCCAACTGTAGAAATATCTGACGATGAGGCTGAATACTTTGTCGCTCCAGATATTGAAGAAGAGGTGTTAGGTGAATCTGAAACCACAACAAGTCTTCAGATTGTTGGAATCACTTTTCAAGAAGGTGGAAAGTGGCGTTTTAGCGATGGCAATGCAACTTTCTATGCAGACATATTAGATGAGGAATTTTTAAATAGAGTTCAACAAAATGAAGCAGCTTTTGCAAAGGATGACATTCTGAAAGTCACATTGAGAACAAAACAATTCTTGGGTGGTTCAGGAGGAATAAAAACTGACTACACTATTGTTAAAGTATTAGAACATAGAAGTGCAGTAGTACAAATACGTCTTCCTTTTGTCAGTGGAGATGAATAAAGCTACTTCTTTGGTTTGAACGAAGCCCTTCCGGTTTTGTCAAAAAGCACAGCAGCAGCTTCTTCTGGTTTAATTTGCGTTTCAATAACAGCTAGCGCTAAGGTGTGAAGCACCCTGGTGTCAATGAAGTGAATATCACTTATTAATTCTTTCGATTCGATATCACTGTAGGGCTGTGTTCTGTTTTTGGGATCAGTTTCTCTATCATGATTTAAAATAAGACCTGTTGCTGCAATGTCTTTCAAACCCTGCCTCAAAGCATGCTGCATTGCCTGTTGGGGAAATTTTAATGAGGGATTTTTCCTGGTAGTACCTTTGATTTCAAGGAGGATCTTATTACTCAGGTAATGTACAAGTAAATCCTCTTTTGGATTGTTTTTATTCTTTTCATCGGATTTTTCAACTTTTAGTTTCAGTAAATCAGTCAGCACTTTATATACCGCTTCAAGCAGAATATCCCCTTCTTCTGTTAGCAATTGTCTCAGATAGTTATATGTGTTCTTTAGTTCAGAAACATCTGTTTCGAGTCTAGCTACCAAGCTTTCGGTCTCTTTTACAACATCATCAATTCGAGTTTTTAATGCGTTCAGCGCACTTTGTGGATAAAAGATATCTGAGTTGTGCCATTCATCATCAGAAAGGACGTGTCCATAGTGATCTCCAAAATATTTGACCAACTTTGCTACAGTTGTCTCAGGTTTTTTTACAGCTGGTAATATAAATACTCCTGGGTTCTCCATAGAGTAGTCGCTATTACTTTTTGTTAAGGCAAGCGCCAACAAATCACCATTTTTATTTCGAATTAAATTATAAGGTTTTGATCCAATCCTGTAGTAACCGCTATCATCCAATACATGTCTTAGATATTTGGTATTTGGCATCTTAAGATGGGAATTTAGTTCCTCAATCAAATTAAAATGATTGTCATCTTCACCGAAAACTACCGTTGTCTGCGTGTCGACACCAGAAGAACGCACTAATTCGATTGGGACACCAAGTGGCGAAAGAGTACTAGCTTCTGTGTCTCCTACAAAGAGAACTAACAGGGTTTGGTTGAAAGACCAATAACGAAAGAGATTATTGGTCTCAGTCTTCGTCCACATTTTTAAAGATTGGCTAAATTCAGCTTCATGTTCCGAATAATTGCCCAGATTGATAAATACCATTGAGCATTCATATGGAGGCGTATCCATACTGTAATTTAGAAAAGGCTCTCTGTTTCCGTCTGAATCAATTGTGACTTGATTATGGTCACTAATGTAGCCACGAACTACCTCAGCGCCCGTCAATAAACTAATGTTAGCTGCTGAATTCTTCTCGAAATTGATTAATAGTATTTTGGCTGGGTTGATATGCTTAGCCATTTTGTCCAAGTATATATTATTTATAAGTACTCATTATAACTTACCAAGGAAAGATACAAACGTCCACCAGGCTAGATACAATAATAGTATGTCAAATAAGCCTGGGCGCGGACGTCCTACCAAGTACAGCGCCAAAACACCAAAGTGTTTACGAATATACACAACGGAGTGTCTTGATAAGGGTGAATTTCCCACTATTGAGGGTTTTTCTGCTCATTTAGGGGTGGGAACGCGTACTTTATACGACTGGCAAGCCGAGTACCCTGAATTTCTGCAGACGATGGATGAGTTAAGAGACACCCAAAAGCACTTACTGATTAGTAAAGGGCTGACTGGTAACTACAATACGCGCTTCGCTATGTTTCTCCTCAGGGCAAATCATGGAATGAGAGAAAAAGAACCACTTATTGAAGCTACTCAAAACAGCTTCATGGGTATTTCTCCTGACTTGCTTGCGGACGCGCTAGAACTAATGGAGAGCAAGGAGAGACAGTAATTTTTTAGCTGGCGTAGTAGTTTTCTATACAAAGAGTATTGAGATAACCCTCATCGGTCATTTGGTAATAGATACGACCTCTTGCAGCACTTCCTTCTTCTCTAGCAAGTTGAGCATTTGATCTGTTATCTGTCTCGAACGCTGCGCGAGGATTAAAGGTCATGATATTACTGGTTGCCGATGATGAAAAACCAGTCTCTGAAATAAATTGGAATACTGGCTGATACTCAATTATTTTTCCTGAGCGCAAATCAATCACAGCATAGCCATAGCAGTTTGTACCACATCCCCAAGTGGCAAGTCTGTAGTGTCCAGCAAAATTTGCGCCTTCTTCAACTTCAGCATTGATAACAGTTCTGTAGATCTGTGCTTCGGGAAAACTCTCAAAATCAACAAGCGCAGGTTTCCCCGTAAAAAGCTCGATATCTGTTTTGTTAATATCATTCACTAAAACATCGCAAGTTGTCTCTGTAGTCGCGATTTCAGGGTTATTATTGGCTTGTGGTGTTGTGCTGATTTCTGAGCGGGCATAAACAAAAAGTATCAGTACTAGGAAGACGTTTACCAGGAGTGAGACTTTAAGAAATGATGCGCTAAGTGTCATGGTAGATTGTTTACGGGAAGAATATGTCTTTGCTTTCCATATAATCATCATAATCCTGTTTTGCTACGCATTGTTGTTTGGCTTCTCCAGTGAGTTTGTCGCATGGATCATAAATTATGTTAACGAGTGAATACATTGCGAAAAACCCAATTAGATAGATGAGGAAAAATGCTTGAACTTCATCTGGTTTGGCAATCTTTGCCGTTTGACGAGTTCCTAAAAATATCAGAACAGTTGCTACCAGCACGTCCAGCACAATCCATAGTGCCTTATCTAGATAAACAGGTATAAATGGATTGAAAAGGATTGCAATTCCGAGAGACGTGATTGCTTGGGTGTGTAGTTTATTCAAATAGAATCGAAAAACAAAATAGAGCGCAATAAAAGTAATCACCTGTCTCAACAGCAAATAATAAATTGATGAGAGAGGCAATATTGCTATAAATAGCGCCACCGCTCCGATGTATGACATCTTCTGCATAATCTCATTTGCTATGTGTTTTTTGTTCGTGCTCATAGCAAAATCCTATCACAAATAAGACTTATAGTCTCTGGATAGATAGTCATTACCAAGCAATCATATTGGTAATGGCAGATATCCGAAAAAAATTCGGCATTCATTTGAGAGAACTCCGTATTGAGCGCAAACTCACACAGGAGGATCTTGCTGACCGCGCAGGAATGCACTTCACCTATATTGGACAAATTGAACGTGGTTTACGTAACCCTTCACTGGTAAACCTTGAAAAAATAGCCAAAGCTCTCAAGGTTAGTGCTGGGACTCTTCTCCCCTTTTAGTTCTAGTTGTGTAATCCTTACACGCGTAGTGGATTAATAACTATTAAGTTCATCAGCTAGCGCTGAAGCTTCATGACTCATTTTCACAACAGAATCCCACATAATGAGATCGTCTTGAGTAGCATAGGCATTAGATTGAAGTCGGTTTACAAGCGATGTACAAAACTCTATTTGTCGATTGAATAAATCCATTAGGCGTTCGTATTTGTCTCTCGGTAATCGACTGGAATACGGTTGCCATGACTGTTTCCAAGAATAAAGATTAGACAAATATGATTGTATTTCTCCTCGATCAAGTGTTGGCCTCTGGCTCGGAACTTGAGGGTTCGATTTTTGGTAAGTAACAATGTTGCTTTTTGGGATTTCTGTGGGCTTACCCTCTTTGATTAGTTCCTCCACTAGGGGTTCGAGTATTCGTGATGAAAGTGCGTTGCCAAGCCCTTCAAGTGGTCGTGGTAGTTCTTCATTTGACCAGGACTCTTTCAGTGTATTAATTCCTACTACGCCGCAGCTTGATATTAAAGGTCCACCGGAGTTACCAGGATTAATAGCAGCGTCAGTTTGAATAAACTCCAAGCCTGCATCAAACTGATTAAGCCGAGAGAAAATGCCTCTAGTAACAGTGGATGCGCCTGTAGGACTCTGAGGCCATCCTATCGCAAACAAGGTTTCAGCAGTGTCTAAATTTCTTGAACCATACCAATCACAAGTAGGCATTTCTTCAGGGAGCTTAAGTATCGCGATGTCCAAGGTTGGAGAGTAGTTCCACACAGTGAGTTCTTTCTCCCCATTAATCCAGGTGGTTAGTTTACTAGCGCCTTCAACTACGTGCTTATTCGTGACCAAATATCCAGGTGATACTGAGAAACTGCTTCCGTGTCCGCCATCATCCCTCATTACAACGAATGTGCAGTCTTTGGCTTTTCTTAGAGAACTTTCGACACTACACTTATTCGCGCTACCTGGTTCAGTAGCAGGAATATCCATATCCCAAAAAAGAACAACCAGAACTACTAAGACTACTGGCGCAACGATGTATAACCACCTCTTTGATTGTGATTGTTTTGCCGATTTCTTTGTATTGGTTTTTGACTTATCTAAGATACCCAGTAACAAGGAGACAAAAAGTGCGCTAAAGGCAATGACTGTTATCGTACTATTTACCATGAAGAAACGAGAAAGAACTGCAGCGCCATTTGAATAGTTTGTGCCAAACAGCATGTGCAGCATTATTGGCTGGGAAAAATAAATCAGGTGCAGCAACAAACTTACTATCAGTGCAAAGAGAGATAATACAATGAATGTTGTGTTGTTTTTTAGGTTCATGCTAGTTGTTCAGATCTGAAACTGAGAAGACAACCGCGCCCCCATAAGCACCGACACAACCGTATTGAGAGGGTGTCATGACGACTTCTTTTAAGCCAGAGTCTTCACTCCAGAGCCTAACAATTCTATCGGTGTATTTCTCCATCATTCCGAATTCTTCATCGCCATCGCAAACTTGTTTACCTGCAACGTTCCAGCAAGACTCAGGTCGTAAAGAGACGTAACTTGCTTGATTATAAGCATCGAGGTCACACTCTGGGCAGATACTAGAAGCTCGTTGAGCGAATGCCTCAAACGATTCAGGGGCATTCTGCTGATCGCCACTGTATTGCTGTTGCCCTGGATCATAATTGGTATTCGACTTGTCAAAGAAGCGTTGCGCTTCATTGTTAGCAATTTTGCAAAGACCATCGGACAGCATGAGAGGTTCGAGATTGTTTTGTTCGCGATATGCATTAACCTTTTGGAATATGGAGTAAGCCGATATCTGAGATTCATTGTTAGCCCACATCTTTTTTGTGTATTGCTGAGCACCTGTTTGGCGTCCAACTTTACCACCGAGCGAGTAACCGACTCCAAGAACGACGAATAACCCAACAAGGGAGAGTATTACTATCAAAGCTTTTTTCATAGGTTGCTTTCTTTTAGCTTTAACAATTGTTAGAACAAGTATATCTTACAAAAATAAATACTAAAAGTCTCATTGCTTGTGGTGCACGATACTGCTTTTGCATGAATTATTAAGTAATAATTGAACTATTGAACAACTTTATCAGAAATTTGTGTAAGAATTCTGACAAAATACACTATTTACCAATCTATTTTGAATGTTATACTTCTAGCCAATCAACTGGCATTATCAATAGTCGCGCCAAGTGCTGAAGCACAATATAGACTCCATTTAGCCACGTAAGGTTGAGATTAATTCTCATTCTTGGTGGCTTTTTTCGTACGCCAAGAGCAAAAGGTAAGGACTTGGCGTTTAATGCTTACACATAATGTAGCGACCAGTGATGAATTGTCACAAGCGGAACTTGAAAGTTTCACCGCATTTTTTGAGCTACTCTCCCAAATCGACCAGCGCCTTATGGATGAAGACTCGGAATATCGAGAGAAATACCTCTCTGTAGTAACTGAGGAGGAATCATGCGCATAACTGAGGTGGAAATTACTCCTATTAAGCCGAAAAACGGACTTGTTGCCTTTGCCAGTTGTCTCATTGATGGTTGGCTTTACCTTGGGTCAATTGGCATTATGACACGCCTGAGTGGTGGTTATCGCCTCACCTATCCCACCAAAAATTTGGGGAACAAATCCTTAAACCTGTACCACCCAATCGATAAAGCGTCCAACGCCGAACTAGAAGAGGTAATTATTGCCAATTATGAAAATGTAATGAGGAAAAGTAATGATCGATACCGTCAAGCTAATGATTAACTATCAGGACTTTGAGATTATTCAACCAGAGCTGTTTTATCCAAGCGCGACACAGGTGCTTAATCTTAGAAGGCTCTCTACCTCTGCTATTCAGCGTCCTAGCAAAAGAGACCATAAACATGGGGTTTACAAACCAAGCCTTACGCTTGTTAAGCGCCCAATGGAAGGTAGTGGTGTTAGCATTTACCTGCTGATTGAATTTTCAGCTCCAAAGTTACTGTTCGGCAATAACTTTGAGGAGTGTGGTGATAGTGACCTTCCCAATTTACTAACCAAACTCGAGCTGGTGTTATATTCAATGGGAGTAGTCATTTCCACTCAGCAACTCGCCAGCGCCAAAGTTATAACCCTCCATTATGGCAAAAACTATGTTTTGACCGACTACACAGTACCTTACTCATACATGGAAGAAATGAGCCGCGCCAATATCAGCCGAGTATATGATGTGAATCAAGCAGACTTTCGTAACCAAGGGCATAGCTGGAAATTTAAAACCAATACTTTTGAATTTACGCTTTACGACAAAGTAAAAGACTTGGAAAAGGCCAACATAAGCTACAAAAGAGCTATAGAGCGCGACCAAGATAGACAATTACCACTCCTTAAGCCATTGCGCCGACTACGCCGAGACGAGCCATTTGAAGTATTGCGCCTTGAACTTCGGTTTTCAAACACTAGGTCAATCAAAAAATTATTGGGTAACTTGAACATCCACATGGAGCCAGTATTCAATCTATTATTTTCAAGAGAGATTGCTCAAAAAGCATGTCTTTATCATTTACGCAAAGTGCGTGAAGCAATGCTGCTTACAAACACTCGGGAGCAGACTGGCTTTACAAAATATCTGAGCGACATTGCTCAGCTGAACCCTACAGTAAAACCACGATTGCTGTTTATGTTTGCCGCATATAAAGAGGTGGTAAAAGAAAAAGGGGAACAAGTTGCACGTCTGCTACTCGACCCTAAAAACAATGGGAGCTGGTTTCGCTACAGGCAAGAGTTCAAGACAATTGTTGAACCAAAATTTCAACTCAAAATCGATAAGATCATCAACCTGACTGAGAAATTCAAAACAGTAAAGTTAACTGACTATTCACAGCATTTGTTAATTGTTGTAAACTAATGTTAATGATATGAATGACGAATTCTATACACTCCACGAAGTTGCTAAACTGCTTAAGGTTTCCTATATGACCGTTTTTCGCTGGGTGAAATCTGACAAAATACCAGCCTACAAATTTGAAAAACAGTATCGAGTAAGTAAAGAAGATTTAGAGAAATTTATTGAAGAAAGGAAAAATTCATGAAAACTACCGTTGCCAATTATCTTCATGGTATTTCTCTAAAGTATGCGCGCGAAACATCTACTGAGTATTCCTACAGAACAGAGTTTGAAGAATTTCTCAAGCAAGTTTTTGAGAAAATGGGTGTCACAACCATTGATCATGATGCTAAGTCCACTGACGGCAATAAACCAGATTTTGCCATTATTAAGAGCCAGGTTCCAATCCTCTACATTGAAACCAAGGATGTAGGCGTCTCTTTAGACAAAATCGAAAAATCAGAACAAATGGCTCGATATTTTGGCTACGCCAATCTGATTTTGACTGATTATCTGGAGTTTCGTTTTTACAGGAACGGTATCCCTTATGGTGAACCAATCAAGATTGCTGATTTTAATAAAAGTGCACGAACTATTGCAACCCATGAAGAGAAGTTTGAGCAACTTTTCCGACGCCTCATTGATTTTCCTGAGTCTCATAAAGAGCCAATTAAATCTGGTGAGCACTTGGCTAAAATCATGGGAGGAAAAGCTCAACGTATTCGAGACAATATTAGGGAATTTTTGAAAGATGAGTCTGCTGGTACGAACGAAACGATTAAAGTGTATGAAACTATTAAGAAATTGCTTGTTCATGACTTAAATCTCAATCAGTTTGCTGATATGTATGCTCAAACCATTGTCTATGGATTGTTTGTGGCCAGATTTTACGATGAGTCTCAAGACAGCTTTTCTCGTCAAGAAGCGCGAGATCTTATTCCTAATTCCAACCCATTTTTAAGACAATTCTTTGACCATATTGTTGGACCAAATTTTGACAAGCGCTTAGAGTTTATTGTTGACGAACTATGCCAGGTTTTTTCTCATAGTGATGTTGAGAAACTGATGAGTGATTTTTATAAGAAAAGCTCCAAGTCCAACACTACACATGACCCAGTTATTCATTTTTACGAGGATTTTCTCAAGGAATACGACCCAGAATTGAGAAAAAGCATGGGTGCTTACTACACTCCTACCCCAGTTGTTCGTTTCATGACTAGGTCAGTAGATTTCCTCTTAAAAAATGAGTTTGGCCTAAAGGGTGGCTTGTCCGATACTACCAAGCTGAAAGATGGTAAAACACATCAGGTTCAAATACTTGATCCAGCAGTGGGAACTGGGACATTCATTAGTGGAGTTATTAGAGAAATCTATCGAACGTTCAAGGGGCAGGAAGGTAGATGGCCAAAATACGTTCACAATGATCTTCTACCAAGAATACATGGTTTTGAGTTGATGATGGCGCCATATACAATTGCGCACCTCAAGTTAGGAATGTCTTTTAAAGAAACGGGCTTCAAGTATTTCAATCGACGTCTTGGTATCTACCTGACTAACTCACTTGAAAAGTCAAATGAGCAAGAAGACTTATTTACTTCTTTCGGTCTAGCCGACAGCATTGCCAGTGAGTCTAAAGAAGCTCAGGAGATAAAAAACAACAAGCCTATTATGGTTGTGATTGGCAATCCTCCTTACAATGTAAGCTCTAACAATAAAGGTGAGTGGATACAAGGTTTAATTGAGGATTATAAAAAGGATTTGAACGAGAAGAAAATCAACTTGGACGACGACTATATCAAGTTTATCCGTTACGCCGAACACTTTATAGAAAAAAATAAGATTGGAATTATTGCTTACATTACCAACAATTCATTCATTGATGGAGTTACACACCGACAAATGAGAAAACACTTGTTGGAAACATTCGATCGTATTTTTATACTAGACCTTCACGGCAGCACCAAGAAAAAGGAAACTGCCAAAGATGGTGGGAAAGATCAGAATGTTTTTTCTATTCAGCAGGGTGTTTCCATAAATATTTTTGTAAAGAAAAATGAGTCTAAGAAATCACTGGGTACCGTTTATCATGCTGACATTTTTGGTGACAAGAAGAGTAAGTTGTCCGCTCTTAATGAGAGTACGATTAATACTATTAAGTGGAAAAAGTTGACGTATTCTGATCCATACTTCTTTTTTGTTCCAAAAGATTTTGCAAATAATAGTGATTATGAAAAAGGCTTCAAGCTTGATGAATTGTTTAGTGAATACAACTCTGGAATAAAAACTGATAGAGATGCACTTTTTGTTGATATGGATAGAGATTTACTATCTAAACGCATGAAGCAGCTACTTTCAGGTGATTTTGGTGTAGATTTTATTAACGAATTTAGGATTAAAGACTCATCTAGTTATAAGATAACAGAGCGACTAAAAGGGAAGCATTATTCGGAAGAGAATTTAAAAAAAGTACTTTATCGCCCATTTGATTTTAGATGGATCTACTATGACCCAACCCTAATCAGTAGACCAGGTAGTCGAGCGTTTAGTCACATGGTGGCGGATGAAAATATTGCTCTGTTGACGTGTAGACAACAAAGCACTTTTCCATTTCAACACGCGCTAGTGACCGACGGATTGGCCGATATTTGCTCAGTATCTTTACAGACCAAAGAAACAGGATACGCATTTCCCTTGTATCTATACGACGAACGAGGGAAGACGTCTAATCTAGATCAAAAAATCTTAAAAGATGTCGAACAGGCTATTGGTTCCATATCTGAAACTGATCTATTTCATTACCTCTATGCTGTTCTGAATTCCCAACTTTACAGGTCAAAATATGAAGAGTTTCTAAAGATTGATTTTCCACGAATACCATTTCCAAAAAACAAAGATACTTTTTCAAAGTTAGCGCAGATGGGCACTGAATTGCATAGGCTTCACTTAATGGACCATCGAAAACTGGATTCTCTCGAAACAACTTTCCCAGAATTAGGCTCGGATACCGTGGAACTTGCGCCGAAGTATAAAAACGGAAAAGTCTTCATTAATGAAACTCAATACTTCGGGAATGTACCAG
>CAZMVD010000129.1:0-11641 GCA_964569425.1 uncultured Phycisphaeraceae bacterium | reverse complement strand
AACTTTCCTTCGGGGCTGACCGGCCATAGACGAACCCGCGCTCGGCTCTCTTTTTCAAGCACATTGATGACCCGAACCGTGACCGCGAGGTAGGCGGCGGCGGAGGCATTGGTAATGAGCGGATCGGCCAGGAAGTCTTTGACCTCGATCCAGAGCACCTGTTCGGCGCCGGCCATCTCGCCGATTTCGCGGCAGCCGCGTTTGCCGAAGTCGGGCTCGCGCTGGCGGATCTGTTCGATGGTCTGGCGCGGGACGATTTTCTGGGCCGCCTTGCGGCGGATCAGTTCCTCGCTGACGTCGTCCGTCAGATAGTTCCACGCGGGGGGCCAGTCGAGTCGGCCGCCGGGGTCGTCGACCAGGACCAATACCGGGTTGGGGGTGAAGCGGAACTGGGCTTCGACCTTGTCGCCGCGCCCCAGCCCCAGCATAAACAGGAGTTTCCCCTGGGTGTAGCCGCAACCGCCGATCGACACGAGAAGCAGGACGGCGACGGGCGCAACAGGGCGACGATACCGAGCCAGCCACCGGGGGCTGCCGCCTGGTCGGCCCCATGCGAGCGGGATGGAGTTTGACGACGCTGCCGCGCGGGCGGCGTCAGGAGATATCCACGGTGTGTTCATAGAACTTTCGAGCTACCTGCTCGGCGAACAGGCGGTAAAGCGATTCGCGCACAAGCGGCGCGTTGGCCGCGCTGAACAGGATGGCCTGACCCGGGGGGTAAACGCATTGCACCGGGGCGAGTTCAAAACGCTCGCCGGCAGCGCGGCGGGCGCGAACCTCGAACACCGCGACTGACGATTGCAGGCGCCCCTGAAGAAACTGCGGCTGCTGAGCGTCGCGGATCTGAAACTCCAGTACTTCGACGTAGAGCACGTAATCGCACTGGAAATGTGCGCCCACCTTGAGAGGGTCGATCTGTGCGGCAGGGTCTTTCTGCAAGAGATCTTCCACGTCGCGCGGATCGACCAGGTCGATGGACAACTTGCGCTGGCGCATCTCGGTGCCGAGCTTGTCCACCAGGTAACTCGCCAGTTCGAACCGGGCGAAGGGATAATCAAACAGCGTGGCCTGGTCGGTCCAGACCAGGATGGCCACGCGCGTGTTGGGCAGCTTATCGAATTCGGCGGAAATCTTCTTCTTATGCTCACCGACAAAGGCAAGCGGGGTGAGCCAGTTGCAGCCGAACAGGCAGACCGACAGCCACGTACAGGCGATTAACTTGCCCGTACGGGAGGAAAGCAGATTCCAGTTGGCGGTTGACGGCATGGTGGCGTCTCGCGAATTACCTGGCCGGCAACGTGCCGGACCACAGCCCCGAAAGGAGTTTGAAGCCCCAACCCCCGAACAGCAAGAGTACCGCTGCCAGCCCGATTCTCGCCGCACTCCAGCGCGGCCCGCGCCAGCGAACCGATCGGCCGCTGACGGCGGAGTACAGCGATCCAACGCCAACGGCCATCACTCCCAGCGCCAGCGCCAGTCCCGCAGGCTGAGCCAACCACGCGGCAGCGAACTGCGCCCGGGCCGCATGCGCGAATGCCGTGGTCATGCCGCAGGTGGGGCAGGGCAATCCAGTCATCACCACCAGGCTGCAAGGCGGTAACCCAAGTTGCTGGTGGGTTCCCAAACCGCGCGCGTCGGGCACTACACTAATGGCCAATCCCAGGACAGCGACACAGGCGGCGAACAGTGCCACCGCGCGCAACCTGCCGACACGCTCCGGGACCGAAGCATCCAGGATCATGGTGCCTTCGACACTCAGTTTTCTGATCGGGTACGTGGGAATCGCCATCTCCCCTGGTAGTGGTTACCCTCGGCACCATAAGTGGCCAATCCGGACTGGTCAAGGTTGGGCGGATAAGAAGAGCGTCACCGGAACGATATTCCTGGACCGTGGCTGTTGCCGCACGTAGGATCGCGTCAATCACCGATGATGCCGGCGCCGTCTCCGGCGGCGGGACGTAGGATGGTAATCCAGTCCGTTGGCACCTCATCCGAGACGCGACTGTCAGGAAGCGGGCCCACGCTGCCGCATTCCGGCCGCTTCCGGACAGGCGCAGCGTAAACCCATTCGACATTCCAACACGAGCCGCGGGCGTCAGCCCGCGCGGATGCCCCGGATTCCGTTCCTGTGAAAGGATCTTATGATGGTCTTGGATGCATCACCATTGAACCGAGACATTAGCGTTTGCGACAGACCACCACCGTGAACAAGGGTACGTTCGCTGAGCGTTGCACGATGATCGCTCGTGGGCAGGACGCCGCCATCCGGCGTCTGATTCTCGCAGGCGGAATCGTCTTTCTCGGCGCGTGTCGGCCGGACGAAGGCCGCCGAACCGACTCTCCCGCGGGGCCGGAAAAGGGCACCGTGGTGACCGTGGCGGCGGCGGCGGACTTGCGGTTCGCATTCGATGCGCTGCTGGCCGGCCTGCACCGCGCGGAACCGGATTTGCGCGTCGTGGTCTCCTACGGCTCGTCGGGGAGTTTCTATTCGCAGCTCGTTCACGGAGCGCCGTTCGATCTTTTCCTGTCGGCGGATATCGCGTACCCGCGAATGCTGGTCGAAGCCGGGCTGGCCGGGGCGACCGGTGAGTTTACCTACGCCCGGGGATTCCTCGTGATGTGGGTGCCGGAGCAGTCGCCCTTGGAACCGGCGAGGAATCGATGGGAAACACTGAACCATCCGTCTGTGCGGAAGATCGCCATTGCCAACCCCGCGCACACGCCTTACGGGCGGGCGGCGGAGGCGGCCATGAAGTCCGCGGGAGTGTATGATGCGGTGCGGGATCGTCTGGTGCCGGCCGAAAACATCGCCCAGGCGGCCCAGTTCGTGGATACGGGCGCTGCGGACGTGGGGCTCATCGCACTGTCGCTGGCGTTGGCCCCAACCATGCGGGATCGGGGCCGGTACTGGAAGATTCCGGCGGACAGTTATCCGGCGATCGACCAGGGCGGTGTAATTCTCCTGCGAACGCGTGAGTTGCCGGGTACGCAAAGAGTTCGCGACTACCTGATGGGCGGCGAAGCGCGGGCCGTTATGAAACGATACGGATTCTCTGTTCCCGGCGAGTAACCATTGGACTGGACCGCAGTCGCATTGACGCTTCGTCTGGCTGCCGCGACGACGGCGGTGCTCATTGTGCTGGGGTTGCCGCTGGCGTGGTGGCTGACGACGACTCGATGGAAGGGAAAGTTTCTGGTCGAAGCGGTGGTGACGCTGCCCATCCTGCTTCCGCCGACGGTGCTGGGTTTCTACCTGTTGTTGCTGCTGGGTCCGCGCAGCCCGCTGGGGCGGGCGATCGCGGCGGTGACGGGGGACTTGCTGCCTTTTACGTTCGGGGGAATCCTGGTCGCGTCCATCGTGTTCAATCTCCCTTTTGCCGTGCGACCGTTTGCGGCGGGGTTGGCCGGTGTAGACCGGCGGCTGCTGGAAGCATCGTGGTGCCTCGGGCATTCGCGATTTCGCACATTCGTACGTATTGCGCTGCCGTTGGCGTGGCCGGGGATTCTCACCGGAGCGGTGCTCTCGTTTGCCCATACCATTGGCGAGTTCGGCGTCGTACTCATGGTCGGGGGGAACATCCCGGGTGCCACGCAAACGCTCTCGATCGTTCTTTACGATCAGGTTCAGGCGCTGAATTACACGGCAGCGCACACGACGGCCGCAGCGCTGTTGGCGTTATCGTTCATCCTGCTCTGCGCGTTGTATAGCCTGCAGCGCCGGGGGCAGTGGCCATGAGCGCGGAAATGATCGTCGACATTGAGAAGCGCTTCCCCGGCGGGCCGACCATTCGATTCGACGTGCGGCGCCCGGCCAGTGGATTCTCCGTCACAGCGCTTTTTGGTCCCTCGGGCTGTGGGAAGACGACGGCGTTGCGCTGCCTGGCCGGTTTGGAGCGGCCGGAAATCGGGTCTATCACGTTTGCCGGTCGCGCGTGGTTCGATGCGGCGTCCCGGACGTTCACGCCGCCGCAAGCGCGCGATGTGGGATTCTTGTTCCAGGAATACGCGTTGTTTCCGCATCTGTCGGTAGCGCACAACATCGGGTACGGATTGTATCGTCTCCCGGCCGACGAAAGGAATCGGCGGGTCGGAGAACTGCTGGATCGCTTCCGATTAAGCGGGCTGGGACGGCGGCTTCCGCGGCAGCTTTCCGGTGGTCAGCAGCAGCGCGTAGCCCTGGCCCGAGCGGTCGCCCGACAGCCGAAGTTGCTGCTGCTCGACGAACCGCTGTCGGCGCTCGACGGCCCCACACGTGACCAGCTTCGCTTGGAGTTGCGCGACCTGCTAAGGCACGCCGCCGTGCCGGTTATGCTCGTGACGCACGACGCCATCGAGGCGGTGGCTCTGGCGGACGAGGTCGTGGTGATGGAGGACGGCCGGGTGCGACAGCAAGGATCGGTGGAAGAAGTGTTCAGTCGGCCGGTGGACGCGGCCGTGGCGCGCATCGTAGGCGTCGAGACCGTATTGCGGGGCCGGGTGCTACGGGTTGATGACGGGATTACCTCCATTGCCGTCGGCGAGGTCGTGCTGACCGCCGTGGCGCCGGTCAAGGCGGGTTCTGAAGTGGATCTGTTCATTCGCGCCCAGGACGTCGCGCTGGCACGAACAGCCCTGGATGCCGTCAGTGTGCAGAATCATGTGCGTGGGCGCGTGACGGCGGTGGTGCGCGAGGGTCCGCTGAACCGCGTGATTCTCGATTGCGGATTCCCGTTGACGGCGCTGATTACCCATCGAGCGCAGTCGGAGCTTGCGCTGACACCGGGCGAAACGGTCACGGCATCGGTCAAGGCCGCCGCTATTTGCGTGGTTTCGCGTTCCTCGTTGTAAGCCGCGCGCCGTGCGTCCGGTCAGCGGGGCGAGTTCCCTGTCCAGCCTGTCATCCCGGCCTGAGGCCCCGCTCATGAAAGAGGATGATGCCGGTATTGAACCTCGGCGCCAGAGCGGTCCATACACCAAACCAGATAATCGCTTCCTTCATGCGCTTGGCGCGGGGCTTGCGCTGAAACAGTCCCAGGTCCACAGCCAGCATCGCCAGTTCTAAGAAGATTGAGGAGAATCCACGGCCTCGGCGGCAGGTGACTCTACCGAATTGGGCAACGCGCTTTGGTGTGCCACGGGCGGCCGATGAAGCAATCGATCCTTTGATATCATGCCTCACTGCGTCGATTGGCAATCGCTCAAAGGTTGAGGCGGGCAGGCATGTTAACGCTCAACCTCGAGAACCTCCACCTGGCCCCACTTCTGAAAAGAGAAGGGGGCTATTGAGATAGGCTCTTTGCTGGTCGACGGCCGTTGACGAGAGAGTTTCAGAGAGGCGGACCCGCGCCGATCCGAACGCCCTCGCGAGAAACTGAACCAGTTCCAGGCGCGGGGCGTCGTTCCGCGCTACGCGCGGCCAGATCAGTGCCAAATAATTGTCACTGCCTGCCAAGGGTTGGGACAACGCCGCCGGATCAGCGATCGCCCGCCTCCGCTTCCAGTTCGTCGGCCAGGCGGAGCAGTTCCTCGCGCCGCTTTCCCTCGAACACCTTGCAGTTGACCGCGCAGAACTCCGCCGCCAGCGTGTCCTGGTCGTCGGGCGCCATCACGCGGTCGCCCATGGTGAACAGGATGTTGTCCTCCTTGAAGATGTGGTTGGTGAGCAGGTCGATGTATTGCCGCGCGGCGTGGCGGAACCGTTCGCGTACCGCGGCGTCGGGCACCGGTGCGGCGTCCAGCGCCTGGGCCATCTCCTGGGTGAGGCGCCGCGCGACCTGGTGTTCGTAGAGCATCACGCCGATCGGCCCGCCCTCGCGCGGGATGCCGCGCGATTCGAGCACCGGGAAGAGCAGATCCTCTTCCTTGCCGTGGTGGCAGGCGTCGGCGAAGAGGCGCAGGAAAGCCACGCACTTGGCCAGCGAGGGTTGGAGGAACTCGCCGGTCTGTTCGAGCCGGCTCATCAGCAAATCGAGGACGCGCACTACGCGAAGGATCACCTGGTGCTCGGCGCGAAGGACGCGGGAGGGTGCCTCGGGTTGTTCGTTGCTCATCGATGCTTCCTTCATTTATGTTGGGGAGGCAACGGATGTTGCGGCCTGTGTCTCGGGCAACGCAACGGCGCGAGCCGGACCGGCGGCGACCCTACCGCGCGATCGAGCCTACGCCAAGCCATCGTGCGCCCCTCAACAGGGCGCTGGCGCGCGCTGGTCGCAAGCATAGGTCTCCACGCACTGGCGGCAGGCGCCTGCGGCAGGGGTCCACTCCGGATGCCGCGCGCGAATGAGATCCGCGGTTGGCCGATCGATGTCCGTCGAAAAATCGAACCAGTCGAAAGTGGGAAACTCGCACAGCGGGCAGCCGGTGGATGGGGCTTCCAGAATCACCTCATGCCCTGCGCCGAGTCGTTCGGGGTGCGTCGCCAGCGTCCACAGCATGGCATGGGTGACCTGCGGCAGCGTCCGGGCCGCCTCGAAAGCGCCCGGCGCCGGCGGGGCGCCGCGGAGTATGAACGCGCGCTGAAACAAAACGCGGAGTCGCTCCCACGTGCGACCGTCGGCCCGGCCCAAAGTGTCCAGGCGGGATTCGACGCTGATATCCCACAGCACGCGATAGCGGTCGCGGACGATGTGCTGCCTTGGCGACAGGCCGGCGAGATCTTCCGCGCGGTAGCCGAAGTCGTCGCTGAGCATGTCGTGCACGTGCAACAGTTCGCGGCGCAGCAGGGCCATGGCGCGTTCGCCAGAACGCAGCGATTCCGGGAGCAATTGCACCAACAGGGTGCGTATGGGGAATCCGTCATCGTCCTGTCGGACATACAGTTCCACGGATTCCGCCGAGCGCCGCGGGGCCTCGTGCACCACGCCGCGAATACAGCGTTCGGCGATCAAGGGGCGCTCGGCCAACAGCGCCGCCAAAGGGGCATCCAATCGGAGGCGCAGAAACCAGGTGGCGAAGATCTCGGCGAACGCACGCTCCCGGGCCTCGGGGTCGGCCACGCTATACACGGGATCCAACTGCCGATGCAGTTCCCGCTGCACCGCGGCGTCGTTTCGGGCGGCGAGCTGCACGGCTTTTTCGATCAGGGCCGGGTCGAATTCCAGTCTCATACCTGCGACTTCCAATTTTACGTAGACGGCATTCCGAGCTGTACCAGCCGGTCGCGCCCGCCGGGGACGCCCTGGTCCTCCGGGCCGCACTCGATGGTTGTGTCGCGCTCCGGGTCCGCGGGGCACAGTTCCAGCCATACCGGACCGGCGGGTAGGTTCATGCGAGCACATTCGGACTCGATGAACGCGCGGCCGAAGCGGGCCAGCGCCTGATAGAAATGGGTTTTCGCCTGTTCGCTGATCCGATGGGTCAGCGCCGGCAGCCACCAGGCCAAATGGTCCTTAAGGAAGGATCGCTGCGCGGAGCAACATTGTTCTACTCGCTCGGCGTCATGGGTCTTGCGGGCGATCGTCTCCTTGGCACACAACACGCTCAGGAACTCGCATTGTGCGGTAACGTGGTCCGGACGGTCGGACTCGGGCCCCATTTCCAGTCCGAATGCGGTGTAGAACCCGGCGATATCCGCGAGGTCGGGCGCACGGTGCACGATCTCGCCGGGGCCGTACTCCAACTCGTACGGGGGACAGGCGCCGCGCACCGCGTGGCCGAACAGCCGCGCGTACTCTTCTTCCAGTTCGGCGATGGCGGGCGCCAGCGGGACGCCTGCGCAGCCCAGGTCCGCGGTGGCCGTCAGCAGCGCGCTAGCGCTCTCGGCCACGTCGCCTCCCATGCCCAACAGCGGCGCCAGCGCCTGCTCCGCCGACTCGATCGACGCCAAGAGCGGAAGCGGCAGCGCGGTCGGCTCGCGAAACCCCGCCGCGATCAGTGCGTAGGCGGCGGAGCGGGCCTCGGCCAACTGCCAGGAGCCGTGAGAATCGTCCAAACCATTCATGCGCTGTTCCATTTCGCCAAGGCGTTCCAGAGTGAAAGGTCACTCGACTATTGATCGTCCGCGCGGGCTGGAAGCCCGCGGCTCGCTGCAAAGGGGCGGCCGGGCCTCAGATGCTGTTGGCGTGCGCCGCCGGGCGCACGTGTACCGGCTCTTCCACCTGGGTTCGGAAGATCTCCTTTCCCGTCCGTCCGAAGGCGATGATGGTGTCGTCGTACACTTCGATCTTGCGTCCGTTGCGCTGCGTTTCGTAGACCTTGGGACCTTCCTCGATCTCGTAGCGGGCGATGATCTGGTTGGAGCGGCGGAACAGTTGCAGCACCGCGAGCAGTTCACGGTCGGGATAGCGATAACGCTCCACGGCGGCCGAGACGCCGGGGCCGAACATCTGCTCGAGGTACGCGGTGGGCACCCAGCGCGGCGGGATGTAGTAGCCGTTGGGCTCGGTACCGAACTGGGGATAGAGCGGGAGCGCCACCCGGGCCACGTGAACCAGGTAGTAGAGGGGGTTGTAGCGGTCCTCGACCCAGGCGGCGTCGGCGTCGACCTTGACCAATCCCTGCATACGGACCTGGCCGATGCAGGCGGCCATGCAACGCGTTTCCATGGGGACGCCGTCGGTTTCTGGGTCGCTGCCCTCCACCCGCGGGTAGCAGGCGATGCATTTTTCGCTGGTGCGCGTGGTGCCGCGGTACATGGACTTTTTGTACGGGCAGGCCTCTACGCATTTGCGGTAGCCGCGGCATTCCTGCTGATCGATGAGCACGATGCCGTCCTCGGGCCGCTTGTAGATCGCCTTGCGCGGACAGGCCGCCAGGCAGGCGGGGTACGAGCAATGGTTGCAGAGCCGCGCGAGGTAATAGAACCACGCCTTGTGCTTGTGATCGCCGTCGAGGTGTTCCCCGCGGCCGAAGTTCATGCGTTCGGTGGGGCCGGTGGGGGGAACGTCTTCGTAGATGTTGGGAAAGCGCCACTCCTCATCGGAGGGCAGATAGCCGAGCACCTGGTTGGGCTGTTCACCGCGGGCGACCATGTGGGGGTTCTCGAAGACGGTGCGTCCTTCGAACCTTCCAAAGGGTTCGCGCGGGTCCGTTTGCGGGCTGCCGCTCCAGCGCTGCCCGCCGGGGTTGGCCTGCTCGAGCAGGTCCAGCGTTTTGACGTCCCAGTGCTGCGGGTAGCCGCCGTAGGGCTTGGTTTCCACGTTGGTCCACCACATGTGCTCCTGCCCCTTGGCGAAAGTCCAGGTGCTTTTGCACGCCATGGTGCAGGTCTGGCACCCGATGCAGCGGTTGATGTTGATCACGAAGGCGAACTGTTCCTTGGGCGCCGCCGCGGGATAGGGGTACGCCATCTGCCGCCCGAGTTGCCAGTTGTAAACCGAAGCCATCGATCAACTCCTTGTCGGCCTTGGGCCGGGGCCACCGGCCTCCAGCGCGCCGCTGCGTGAATCGTGTCTCTACTCAATCCCAAGTGAGCCGTGGGCTTCGAGCCCGCGCGGACCGGCGCATGTAAACACCGTCCTCATTCCTACTCCAGCACTGGCAGCGTGAAACCGCCATCCGCCGACACGACGTCCAGCCGGGATGGTGCCGTTCGGCGGCAGCCCAGTTGCTCGGCGATCATCGCGCGGATCGCCTCCTCGCCGAGGGTTTGCCACGCCATGTTCGGTCCCGCGAAACCTTGTGTGCGGAACAGGCGCAGCAGCCGCGCCTCGTCGAACCCCAATCGCACGTATTCCTCGATGAAGCACTCGGCCATCTCGCGCATCGCCCCTTCGTCCGCCGTGGGGCATACCACGCCTACCAGCGTCATCGGGTCGGTCGGATCGGGATCGTCGTAGGGCATGGTTGGTTTCTCCGCCGGCTGTTCCGCGGCTATTCCTCAAAGACCTCTTCCGCCGCACTGCGATACGCGCCCAGGAATCCGCCGGCGAGGTAGCGCTTCATCACTTCGTTCTCGCCCGCGGGGCTCATGCCTGTCGTGGCCGGCGCCCAGATGCCCTTGCCGCCCAGCCCGCCGTCCTCGGCCTTGACCACGCGGACGAGCGTTTCCTTGGGCACGGTGTTGACGGCGTGGTTGTCCGCCTCGCCGCCGAAAATGAATCCCATGAACACCTTGGCCTTGTGGAAGAGCGTGTCGGTCTGGTGCATGGGCATGTGCCAGTTGCGTGTCACGCTCTGCTGGGAACCGTAACGGAGGTTGGCCTGGTAGCCGTCGTCGGAGAGCGCCCGGCCGTCCTTGCGCGTCTCGTGCGCCTTGACGCTTTTTTCCGTGGCGATGTAGGGGGCGTGCTTCATCATCACCACGTTGTAGGGATAGGCCGGGTTGTACACGGCGCGGAGCATGAGCCGCGCGACCTTGTAGTAAGGGTCGTCCGGCTTGGCCCCGCGGTACGGACGATCCGCCGGGTTGGCATCGACGTACACGTAATCGCCCTCGTTGATGCCCAGGTCCTTCGCCGCCTGGGGGTTGATGTGGACCTGGTGCTCGCCCACGTAGGGCGAACGGCGGTCGGTGCGGTGCGGGTCGCCGAAGCTGCTGTCATAGATCTGGTGCCAGTCGACGTTGCTCCACGTGGAGTGCACGCGGTGTCGCGTCTTGGGCGTCAGGCAGTAGAACTGGAAGCCCCGTTCCCACAGGAAGTTGCGGGTCTGGCGGACTTTCGGCCACGGCAGTTTGACGTTGCGCACCGTGCGCTCGTCCCAGTGCTCGGCGGTCAGGGGGATGCCGTAGTCGTTGGGACGCACGAACGGGTTGCTGCTGACGATGACGTTGGGTAGGTAGGGCGTGGCCTCGGGACCCTCGCGGTGGACGATAAAGTTCTCGCCGTACTCGATCGCCTCGGGCACGTCGGCGTAGGCGTGCAACCGGCCGGTGTCGGTGTGGAACGGCTCGTCGTCGTGCACCTGCTCCCAGAAGGGAATCCGCGGGTAAGTGCGAAAGAGCATGAGCGCCCCGCCCGGCGGGCCGTATTTGCCGGCCATGATGTCGTCCAGCTTGTATCCGGCGGTCGTGGTGCTCGAATCGAGAAGCCGCTGGATGTACACCCCGCGTTTGCCCTCGTATTCGAACTTGAAGTAGTCCGTGAATCGCTTGTCGCCGGTCTCCGCGGCCATGGCCCTGGCGATGCCCGCGAGGATGGCGAAGTCGTCGCGCGAGTCGAACACCGGCTTGATGCCGCCCTTCCAGATCTGCAAGAAGGGATTGGAGCACGAACCGGTGATCTCCAGGTCTTCGAATTCCACCCAACTGTTCGCGGGCAGCCCGATGTCCGCGTACTGCACCGAGGAGGTCATCACGATATCCTGTGCGATGATCATCTCGATCCCCGGGTTGACGTTCTTGAACATGTCGTAGCAGTGCTTGGCGTTGTTGAAGAGGTTGACGTTGGTGAAGTGCAGCGTCTTGGTCGGCGTGGGCATGTGCGTCTTGCCGGTGAACACCTTGCGACCCGCGCCGGGCGTCTCCACGATGAGCGGCCGGTCGCCGTGGTTCCAATAGGCCGGCTCTTCGTCCTTGGCATAGCCGTGCGCTTTCACCTCGCGACCGTGAGCCTTTTCATCCAGGTTGGGATGAAATGGATCTTCCGCCACCCAGCCTTTGAAGCCCGGGCCGGTGATTTTGCTGCCCTGAAACAACGCTGCCTTGTAGTTGCCCGCCCAGCCGTGCACCCCGGCGCCTTTCCGCCCGATCTGTCCGGTGAGCATGATGGGCAGGTAGGCTGCG
>CAZMVD010000128.1:0-11744 GCA_964569425.1 uncultured Phycisphaeraceae bacterium | reverse complement strand
TGGTAGCCTAGAAACCGAGGTTTCGGCTGATTGGGCGTAATCTGGGGGCCTTTGCCACCAAGGTGCGGCGGGAGCACGGCCTGGAAGCGGCGCAAGTGCTGTTGGGGCACGCGATGGCGGACGTGACCCAGGTGTACGCCGAGCGGGACACGGAGAAAGCGGCGGCGGTGGCGCTGAAGATCGGGTAGCAAGTACACACACGCGCGTCCGTGCTCTGTCGAGTCCATGCGTGGGCGGCATTCGCGGTGATTTCGCCACCGGATAGCGATGTCCGAAATCAATTGCGATTGTCGTCAGTTTCCGTTGAAGAGCAGTTGCAAGTCGGCGAAGTCGCGCAGATCAACGTTGGCGCCTTCGTCAAGAAGATAGCATGCACACTCGGCGGGAGGATTGGCGTCGGGTCCGCACGCGGGATCAGTTCGATGAACACCCCCGCCCGCCCACCGTCGGCCTCGGCCTTCCGACGTTCGATGAACCCGACCCGATACCCTTCCCACTCGCCCAACAAGGCGGTAACCTGATCGCTTGGCAAGGCATCCTCCTATCCTGAAAGACTTTCCAGCCTTCAAGATAGTCCAGGGTGCCCTTGCCTTCTATCCTCCCGGAAATCGCGGATGAACCAAATTTTCTGCCTGCTAGTTCCATCGCCATTCCGAATGTCGCACAGCCATGCACAATCACCGTGTCCACCAGCGGTCTGGTTTCGGAGTAGCTTGTGTTTATTCGAGTCCAACGAGGCGGTCCGGAGCCTTAAAGTAAATCACGCGCAGCGCTTATCAACCGTTAACCTTCATCGTCAAGATAGCGGACATTGAAGCCGCATTTTCGATGATGTTGACACCCGACGAGTTAGGGCGGGTTGGATGCCGATGTCGAGCGTACGTAACCCAGCGCGCCATTTCGGCTTCACAGTCCATTCCTATTGGCGTGTCGAGATCGGTGAGGGTGGCGGGCTCGATCGAGTATATCGGGTCCGGTTCTAGAAAACTATCCGTGCGGAGCGAGGCGGCCCTGACCCGCACCCTCGTTGACAGGCTGCGGATGGGAATCGGTAGTCGTTCTCGGTCTAGAAGAAGCGTGATCGGGTGCGCAGCACTTTTCTTAAGGACGAATGGCACAACGATCGGGTTGTAATTGCGGATCAGGCGCTCGTTGAATAAGCGATCGGGATTGCGGCGCCGGGCTCTCGGCTCAAGTGCTTTGGATTGGCTGGTGGTCGTATGCCGCGGCGGAGATTGAGAGCCCATCACGCCGTTTCGCTGCTGATGCTTGTGACGCTGGGTGCGGTGCTGGTTGCGCCAATCGTGGCGGTGGTTCAGCAGGGGTTTCGCGATGGCGACGCTCTAACACTCTATTGGTTTCAATTGGTCCTGGAGGATCCTCTCTACCGCGACGGAATGATCAACGGACTCTTGATTGCAGCGGCAGTCACGTTTCTGTCTCTGATCATCTCGCTCCCTTTGGCGCTGATCGCAGACGTCTACGAATTCCGGGGGCGAATGCTCCTGGTCGCAGCGGCGCAAGTACCGTTGATTCTGCCCCCCTTTGTTGGTGCAATCGGAGCCAAAGGGCTACTCTCGCGAAACGGGGGAATCAATGCGCTGCTGGCCTCGTGGGGTGTCATTGAACCAGCGCAACCGATCGATTGGCTGGCAAATCCGTTTGTCACCTGTGTGTTGCTCGAGAGCTTGTACCTCTATCCCATCATTCTACTCAACCTGCTCGCGGCGATGGCGAACATCGATCCATCGCTACGGGAAGCGGCGAAGGATCTCGGCGCGGGGCCATTGCGACGTTTTCGAACCGTGCTCTTGCCGCTGGTTCGACCCGGCACATTTGCGGGCTGCGCGCTGGTGTTCATTTGGTCGTTTACGGAGTTGGGCACGCCGCTCATGCTAGGGCTGCGCAACCTGACGGCGGTTCAAGTGTTCGACGCTCTGCAAACAACCAGGCCCGAGGGCGACGCTTACGCGCTGGTCGTACTGATGATGTTGATCAGCGTGGGCGTCTATTTCGTCAGCCGCGTACTGTTCGGCGGCGGGTCGGAAGCGGCGATGGCACGGGGTACCACTTCGGGTTCGCCGATCCGGCTGTCAGGGTTTCGTGCTGGACTGGCGGGTGCGCCTTTTGTCGTGGTGTTTCTGGTGGCGGTAATTCCGCACGCTGGCGTCGTGTTCACCAGTTTTTCGAAATCGGGACTGCTTGAGGCGAACCTGGACTGGTTCAGCCCGGAGCACTACGTAGAGCTGGTGCGAAATATGACCGCGGCAGGCAACTCGCCGGCTGCGAACATGGCAGCCTGGAGCATTGTGAATAGCGCATTGTATTCGTCGCTGGCCACATCGCTTGCCGTTGTCCTGGGTTTCACAATCGCGTACCTGGTGGTACGTCGTGTCAGTCCGTTGACGCGGGTGCTGGACGCCCTGGCCATGTTGCCCCTGGCCGTACCGGGACTGGTGATGGCGTTCGGCTACTTCGCCATTACGCAACGGGGCCCATTGGCGTTTCTGAATCCGCTGGAACAGGACCCTACTCTGATACTTGCTATCGCGTACGCCGTGCGCCGATTGCCGTTTCTGGTCCGGGCCTGCAGCGCGGGCATGCAACAACTGCACGTGGCCATGGAAGAAGCGGCCGCGGATCTGGGAGCGGGCATGCTGCGCACGTTTGGCCGAATCGTCGTACCGTTGCTCATGGCCAGTCTGCTGGCCGGCACGCTGCTGGTGTTCAGCCGTTCGATGCTGGAAGTGTCGGACAGCCTGCTGTTGGCGTTTGACCCGTCGACCTATCCGATGACCAAAGCGATTTGGGCGCTGGCGTCCGTCCCGCAGGACGGCGTGCAGTTGGCATCAGCCCTGGGAGTGGTCGGCATGTTACTGCTGGCCGCGACTTTTGGGCTGGGCACGCTTCTGCTGGGGCGGCGACTGGGAATGTTGTTTCGCGTTTGAGACTCGGGATTGCAGAGCTGGGGCACGATGGGAATATCGCTTGTAGTCGATGGCGTGAAGAAATCCTACGGCAGTACCGCCGTACTCGAGGGGATTACGTTATCAGTAGCTCCCGCGGAGATCTTCTTTCTGTTGGGCCCGTCGGGTTGCGGCAAGACCACGTTGCTTCGCGTACTATCCGGGTTCGTCCATCCGGATCAAGGTCGTGTCCTCATGGGGGATGAGGACGTGACATGTTGTCCTCCGCAGCGTCGTCCGACCGCGCTGGTCTTTCAGAATTACGCGATCTGGCCGCACATGACGGTAGCCGAAAACGTTGCTTTCGGATTGCGATCGCAGCGAATGCCACGTGCCACGATCAGGGAACGTGTACAAGAGGCGCTTCAGACGGTGCGGCTCGGCCAACTAGGGGAGCGACGGCCGAGCCAACTCTCCGGCGGGCAGCAGCAACGGGTTGCGTTGGCGCGCGCTTTGGCCGTTCGGCCGCGCATCTTGCTGCTGGATGAGCCGCTCAGCAATCTCGACGCCAAACTGCGCGATGAAATGCGGGTAGAGATTCGCGCGATCTGCAAGGATGCCGACGTAACCGCGGTTTACGTGACTCACGACCAGAAGGAAGCGCTGTCTATTGCGGATCGCATCGCGATCATGCATGGGGGGCGTATCGTGCAAGTCGGAGAGCCGCGCGAGGTGTACCGTCGCCCGGCGTCCGCCATGGTCGGGGAGTTTCTCGGGGATGTGAACCTGTTGCCTGGCTCGATCGACCGGGCGCTGCCCGGGGAGATTCACGTCTGTACGCCGTTGGGCGTATTGACCGTGGCGCGCACGACAGCAGAGCTACCGCCGAACGGCTGCGTACTGGCCATTCGTCCCGAGCACATCGTTCCCGCCCGCGGCGCGCCGGGGGCTAATACCTTTCGCGCTTCCCTGGCCGGTCGCACATACTTGGGCGCCACTTCGATTCTGGCGCTGAGGGCCGGCGACGCGACACTACGTGTGACCTGGCCGGAGTCGACGACGTCGATCGGCGATGCCGAGGTGAACGCCACGACATGGGCCGTCAATCCTCACGATATTGTTCTTCTGCCTGGCCCATGAAAGGAGGAAGGTGCATGAGAATTTCCATCCTGATCGGCCTCTTGTTGGCGTGTGGCGGACCGGCCCGCGAAGTCCGCGGCGACGAACTGATTATCATCACGCCACACCACCTACACATCCAGGAGGAATTTCAGGCCGGATTCGAACAGTATGTGGGTCGGCCGGTTCCTATTCGCTGGATCAAGCAAGGGACGAGCGAACTCATTCAGTTGCTCGATGCCAAGGAGCGATCCGATCCCGGAGCCAGTTTCGGCATGGATTTGTTTTTCGGGGGCGGGGTGGCCGACCATCAGCTCGCCGCGTCTAGAGGGTATACGTCGCCGGTTCAGATCGCGCCGGAGATTCTCAAGGGTATTCCCCGGGAACTAGGCGGATACCACCTGCACGGCAAGGACCAGCGGTGGTTCGCCACGGCGGTGTCCACATTTGGGATTCTGGTGAACCAGCGCGGATTGGAGAGGAACCGCCTTCCACCGGTTCGCGCCTGGACCGATCTCGCGGCTCCGCCGATGCTGAGCTGGGTGGTGTTGGCAGACGCGAGAAAGTCGGCGAGCGTGCAGGTGTGCTACGAGGCGGTGCTCCAACAATACGGGTGGGACGAGGGTTGGTGCCTGCTGCTGCAGATGGGAGGAAACTCCCGCCTGATTGCGGACAGCAGCGGCGGCGTTCCGAACGAAGTGGGAACGGGAAATGCGCTGGCCGGCCCGTGCATAGACTTCTATGCTCATGCCCGGGTGGAACAGGCGGGGTCGGATGTGTTGGCTTTCGTGCTTCCGGCGGGTGGCACGGCTATCACGCCGGATCCGATATCGCTGCTGCGAGATCCGCCACACCGGAAACTGGCGGAGGACTTCATTGCGTTCGCCTTAAGCGACCCCGGCCAGCAGCTTTGGGGCTTGCCGCCGGGGGTGCCCGGCGGACCGCGACAACATAATCTCTATCGCATCCCGGTGCGGACCGACGTGCTGGAAGCATCTCGGGCCTCGATTCCCGCCTCGCACTTATTCGACTACTCCGCGGCCGACCTGACGCAACAGTTCAACCCGGAGATGCACTGTGCTCGATTGCTGTTGGTGGCGGAACTGATGGGCGCGGCCATCGTGGATCAACACGGCGCCTTGGTCGCGGCGTGGAAAGCGATGCTCGCCAAGGGGTTGCCGCAATCAGCGATGGCCGAGTGGCGGCGCCTACCGGTTACGGAATCAGAAAGCCGCGAACTGGCGGCAAGGTTGGCGGCCGGCGGGCGCGAAGCCCGCCAACTCGTGCAGCAATGGCGGCGCTTTTATCGAGAGAAGTACGCACGAATTCACGAGCTTACGCAGTAGTAGACTAACGTCATCCAGGGAGATTAGCCATGGCCCATTCATCGATCACCCGAACCGGAACCCACGCGAACTTTCGCGTGGTAGTGACGGGGCCGGTCGGCGTGGACAAGAAACCGTTCTTGACGCGACTGACCGAGCATGCATCGTCCCGCGGGCACGACGTGCGCCTGTTTAACGTGGGCGACATGATGTACGCGGAAGCGCCCGATGTATCCCCGGGGCGGATTCTGGACATCCCTTTGGCGCGGCTGAAGGCGTTGCGCCGCTCTGTGTTCAAGGAGATCCTCTCCGAAGTCAATTCCCACGAGACGGTGATCGTGAACACCCATGCAGCGTTTCGCTGGCGGCACGGGCTGTTTCCGGGATTCGACCACGACCAGATGCTCCAACTGGACGCCGATCTGTTCGTCGTGCTGATTGACAACGTGGACGCGGTGCATGAGCGCCTGGATCGCGAACACGAAATCCGGCACACGCTGAAAGACATTCTCGTATGGCGCGAAGAAGAGATTCTGGCGACGGAGGTGCTGGCCAACGCGGTTCGCGGGCACGGGTCCTTTTATATTCTCGCCCGCGGTGTCGAGAAACTGTCACTCATGGCGCTGTATCGCCTGATCTTCCACGAGCACCGCAAGGTCTATCCTTCCTTCCCCATGACGCACATCCTGGCGCACCCGGCCATCCTGCGGGAGGTGGACGCTTTCCGACGAACCATGGCTGAACACTTCATCGCGTTCGACCCGGCCGATCTTGAGGACAAAACGCTCCAGAAAAGCGCAACCGAAGCCGCCGCCCACGGACAAACGACCATAACGGTCCACATCAACGGGCGCGACATGAACTACAGCGTCGCGGAAGCGCAGCAGGTTGCCCGTGACATCGACGCCCAGATTTATGCACGCGATTTCAAGCTCATCGAACAATCGGACATGATCGTCAGCCTGATTCCCGCTATGCCAGACGGTTCGCCTTGTCTGTCGTCGGGTGTGGAGCGCGAGCTTCAGCACGCGCATGAATGCGCCAAGGGGGTGTTTGTGATCTGGCGGTCGCCTGCGGAACCCTCGCCCTTCATAACTGAAACCGCGACCTGCGTTTTCCGGGATGTCGCCGAGGCCATGAAACATTTTCAGGCACGGGGCTACCTGAACGAGTTTGCGGCGCCGTCCGAAGCGGTGATTGCTACGGAACGCGAATGCGACTGATGAACAGCCTGAACTCGGACTTGACGAACTACGACTGGCGTCGTTGGCAGCACACGGAAATCGGTACGCTGGTGTTCATTGTGCGTGCCGGTCGCATCCCGCTGATTCGTAAGCAGCGCGGCCTCGGAGCGGGCAAGATCAACGGGCCGGGAGACCGAATGGAGAGCGGGGAGGACGCCTTAACCTGCGCCGTCCGCGAGCTTGAAGAGGAACTGGTCGCCAGGCCACCTGGCCTGACCTGGGCGGGGGATCTGGGATTTCAGTTTACGAGCGGCTTCTCCATGCTGGTGCATGTGGTTCGCAGCAGCGACGTCGCGGGCAAGCCCTTGGAGACAGCGGAGGCGGCGCCATCTTGGGTGTCCGTTGATGATATACCATATGACGAAATGTGTGCGGATGATCGGCATTGGATGCCCTTCCTGCTGCGTCATGAGACATATCGCGGCTCGACGAAGACCGCATCGTGCACCAAACCCCGGATCGGCTCGCACTTCCGTTGACTGTCCAAAGCGGCTGTCCCGATGGGGCGATCGGCCCTGAGGTACACTCATGATCCCTGCCAGATTATCACAGCGAGTACTTGCACGAACTTTGAACGGCAGGCCCATCAGCCGGTAGGTTGTCGGACCTGTGAGTACGTGGCTGTGAGTTCTCTTGCGTCAATGGCGACCTCGACCAGGGTAGGGATTCGATGGTCCGTTGCTGTACCGCGCAAGAATGGCATTGTCTAACCGTTCGGCAACACTTCTTTCACGCCAAAATCATACGAAACTCATCTTGGGCTCATCGATTGAACGCAAATCGCGGCTACCCTCCTGCGGTCGGTGGTGACGCAGTGGGAAATGCGGTCCCGTACGCTGGATGTAGGCTGCCGATGTGGTATCGACGATGAGCTTAGGCGACTTTCTGGAAGAACACCGCTGGGTCACCGCAGGTGCTGTGGTGATTGCGGTGTCGGTTCTGGTTTGGCGGGGCGTTGTCTACTCGGCGAACGGCGCGGCAGTCGACGGCCAAATTCTACTTGTTTGCGTGGAATCCGGTGAACGGCTGAAGCTACTGCGAAGCGAAATTCGTTCGCTGCCCGCGAGCCATCCGCGAACGGGTAAGCAGACACTACTTCCGGTGGTGGAACGCAACGGACGGACAATGGTCGAAGAACGCTGTCTCGAAGTTCTGGAAGGACTCAAGGATGTCAACCGATATGTGGACGAGAAAAGCGGTGAAGTGCGTTCGGCCCCGTGAGTCGGAAAGAACCGGCTTTCGGCGCGGCTTTACGTTGATCGAGTTGATGGTGGTAATTGCCATCATCGCGCTGCTGATTGCCATTCTCCTCCCGTCGTTGAGTTCGGCGCGGCAACACGCGAGGAATGTCAAGTGCGGCGCCCAACTCCGCGGAGTGGGTAATGCCTTTGCGCTGTACAGCTCGCATTTCAACGAGTGGATACCGGGGATGAACACCTCCGGCGTGGGGCTGGAGGCGCTCAAGTTCAATGCCTCGGGCGATCCGGATCTGTTGCGCGACCCCGACCTGCCGGTCCAGCCGCAGGATTGGCTTTCGCCTTTGCTGCGCTTCGAAACCACCTTGCCTGCCAGCCGAGCCAAACGCTTCCAGTTGCTTACCAATTACTATCATTGCCCTGCGCAAATAGCGGTTGAGTCGGTGCTCTATCCCTACACGGGGTCGAATTATGACCTGCCGGATTTTCGCGCAGAGCCGCATTGGACGGCGCTGAGTTACCTCATGCCTGTTCACTTTCAATATTGGGGTCAACAGGAAAAAAACACGGCAATCACGTCTTATACTGCCATGTCCCGCCTTGTGCTTCGTGCCAAAACCGCTCCGGTTGACTGGGAAGTAGTCACCAAGAATTACGTCTCCAAAGTCAACTTTGTGGGTACGCCGGCGAACAAGATCCTGGTTTCGGACGGCACGCGCTACCTGACTGCCACCAACGTACTGGATCACGACGTCAGCCCGTTCCCCAACCTGTTCGGGTCCTTCACCGATGCCGGTGCGTGGTGGTCCGGATCAACGGCGTATGGCGTCAGAGAGAAATCCAAGAACTGGGATGGCGATGACGTGGCGCGCGGCGCTCCGGCCAATGGAAAAAACCTCGGCCTCAGTTATCGCCATTACAGCACCTCGGCGGGTGATGGGTCGTGCAAAGCGAACAAGGGAACGATGAACGCGCTTTTCTTCGACGGCCACGTCGAATCACTCGGAGACCGCGACTCGAGAAGGATCGAGTATTGGTATCCGCGCGGAGCAGTAGTGGAGAACCCGGCGGAAGGAATGACCCGAGTTCCGGACAATTACGTGATTCCTTGAGCGAACGAGCCGCGCCGCGGCCGCGCCATGATCAGGTGTGGACAGTACATCGAACGACTAGTGGAGGAGGAGGGAACCATGAATGCTTGCAGATTCTGGGTCGGAGGATTGCTGTGCCTGTGCGCCGTTAAATCCGTGCACGCGGCAGACAGCGTATCGCGCAATACCACGTGTCTACAGGGCGATGCCGTCAGTCCCTGGGCGGATGCTGCCAACGTCATGGGCAGCGAACAATGTGACACCTACATTGTCGACTTGACGGAGTTTCAAACATCCTGGGGCACCACGTTCGGCATTGCGCCGTTGGTGAAGACCAGCAAACAGAGTCCGGGTTTCTTTTCCAGTCTGATTAGCGCTCAGGCGCTCAGCAGGCGACAAAAGGTGGACGTTCCGTTTGCGGCCGGCGACTATGACCTGTGGACGGCGCCGGGCTTCGGCGTCAACAACGACCCGACGCTCAACGACCCGGGGGCTACTGTGAACACGGCCGGTCGCACCGGCGTGCAATTCGGCGCCGCGTTTGCCGAATTCTCAGGCAGTTACAACGGCGTGATCGGCGCCCTAGTGAACATCGATCCCGCCGAGCCCAAGAGGTTGTATGTGAAGCGCGTACAAGCCGCCAACAACAGTTGCAATGACACCACTAATATTGCCCAGTTTGGAATGGGGTCAGTGGACGAGGATGGCAACATTCACTTTCGCGGCGACGGCTTTGGAGCGGCCGCAGGCTGCGGACTGGCGTCCCTGGTAAACAACAATCTCTTTCGAGTGCGTATGGGGGACCGCGATTGTAGCGTTCTCAACGTGATCAGCAACGCCATCACCGCAGGGGCGCCCGGCGGCCCATATGGTAACGACGCGGCGGCACTGGTCGGAGCGGACTGGCTCGTGCGAAACCAGATTTCTAGTCTAAACCACAATCCGCCGGGTCTAATGCCGCAATCGGTCGCGGGCGGCTCCTCGTTACTGCTGGGGACCAATTTCGGGGATCAGTATGTGCGCGGTCCGTCATTCGGTTCCATTGCTTCCGACAATTCACACTTCGCTCCTGGGATTTCGGGCCAGCGCGGCAACCTCTCCTATTGCGGTGGACAGTGTGGTGTGCTCAACAGCACGCACGGCATCGCTGCGATCCTGGCCAAGAGCGCATCAGGCAACACGGACACAATGAATGTGTGGGGATTGGACGCCAGTGGAAATGTCACCGGCCGGATAGCCCTGACCCTTCCGCCGCAGATCACGGATCCGGTGGCGGACCCTGTTACTGGTGCGAACCACACCAATCTGGATTTTGGTCCGAACCAGTTCGATCACTATCACAGCCAGGTGGCCTTTCGCGGGGGCAACGGGCAGATTGCCATGGGCGTCGACCAGGCAGGGCGCCTGATTGTCGCGGCGGAGGTGGATCACCCGGAAGACTTCGGACCCAACTGGCCCTTCAACTACGTTGCCGTGGCGCGTGTGGATTGCGCCTCGGGCGCGGTGGAATGGAGCATGGCCGGATATTCCGGGCTCACCCTGGGGTTTAACGGCGACAGCAAGCCGGTGCTCGATGGTCCGGGGGGCAACGTGATCGGGCGAATGACGTCACTCGATCTGGTCACCGGTGGAGCGCCACTCGGCCCATCCATCTCGGCCCCGATGATCGATGCTGTCGGAAACATCTACTTCCTGTCCGCGCTTGAGTTGTTCGACAACGTTGATCCGGAGAACGGCCCGATCACGTACAACAGCGGTTTGATTCGAGCGGTGTACAACCCGTCAATGTTCGGATACGAACTCGAACTGCTGTTCAAGCTGGGCGACACTTTCCGCGGGGCCAATTCGAATGTCGAGTATCTGATCAGCTTCATGGCCATTGCCGATAACGACTCGGTCAATTCGGGTACTGCCTGGTCTCAGAACATCAGCGAAGCGGCACACTTGAGCCTTAATGCTGCCGACCTCGATCCGTCGGATCCCAAGACGCTGGGCGGTCTGGTCATCGGCGCGGAGATCATCTACGACGCGGACGGGCTCACGGGCGACGGGGACTTCGAAAAGTGTGCCGCCAACGGTGGCGAGGATCAGGATTACAACGTTCTCCTTTACGTGGGTTCGATCGAAGCGCCTTCCGTCGTGCAGCCTCCGGCGTCGGCGCCCGTCCCGTTCGACGGCCCCAAGAACCGTTACGTCTCGTTCGCACCCAACAATGGTGCCGGCGTGGTGGCATTTCGTCTGGACAAGACCAGCGCTCCCACCGGATCCGGCTGGGTCGGTGCTCCGAATACAGATGGTCTGGCGCCCGTGCTCGATGCGCCGGTGTTCCGCGTGTGGCCCGAACCGGTCGTCCATGCCGGCGACTGCGAGGTCGTGCCTGTCGCGACCTACGAGATCCGAGCCACCGCCGACGGCTCGACGCTCTCTGCGCCGCTCGCGGTCAATACGATTAGTCAACCGTCCGGCGGGAAATTCTGGGGAGACACCGTGGGGGCCTTTGACGGCCTGCAGTGGACGTCGCCCAATGGCATTGTCAATGCGAACGATTTCCTGGCAGCATTGCAGAAGTTCCAGTTCCTACCGACCGCGCCGCACGTATCCGTGGTCGATGTGCAGTCAGTAAGTTCCATTGATCCCTGTTTGAACCGATTGACCAACATCGCCGACGTGTTCATCCTGTTGCAGGCGTTTCAGGGGAATATGTATCCGTTCACAAACGATCCGGCCGCTTGTCCGGTTTGCCCGTAGCAGCGTTAGGCACGGCGGAAGTCTCGGCCAGCGGACAGCGGGGTAGACGCCGGATCAGTTCCAATTCTGTCCGGGATTCGGTGGTTGGCCGGTGCGAGGTAGCGAAGGTGCGACG
>CAZMVD010000127.1:0-11805 GCA_964569425.1 uncultured Phycisphaeraceae bacterium | reverse complement strand
TAACCGCGAGCCCAACGACCAGCATACCGGTGGCAATGACCGTCTCCAGCAGCACATAGCCACCCCGGCCCCTGCCATGTGTTCGATTCTTCATCGCCCCCCTCCCACGTCGTGCAGCTCCAGCACGTCGTCTTCCGTGAGAACCCTGGGGCTCAGAAAGTCCTGCCGCAACACCACCGGCCAGTTCTTCTCCTCGAACAGGTCCAACTCTTCGTCGTAAAACGGACGCTGCACCCACGCCAGCCCCGTAGCCCCCTCCATGATCACCTCAACTCGTGGGTAATCCTCAAGCCGGCGAACGTCCGTGCCCCGCGGAGCCGTGGTCAGAATAAACGTGACCCATTCACTGGTGGCGTCCGGCTCAACGTACAGCGGCGGCCGCTCCGGCTCGAACTCCTCACGCCCACGCTTGATCGCGTCCTCAATGCGGCTGCGCCGCTCGCGCAGCTTGGCCACCGTCGGACGGCCCAGACGAACCTCCGCACACCACACTTCCCCCAGAAATGTCTTCCCGATCGTCCAGGGCGCCGTCACCGGATAGAAAATCTCCGGATCGCGGATCGGGTCGTCCTCCCGCTCGATGATGGGCTGCCGATCGTCCCCCAGCGCGTCGGTCTCGTTCCCCCGCGGAAACCGGATGCGATATCGCTTCCCGTCGAACGCCGCGTTCGCCCCTACCAGCGTCAGCAGCGATCGAAGTTGATTCGCCGACCCCGGCAACTCCTCCCGGCGTATCTCATTCACGAAATTGGGAACCACCAGCGCCGTCAGGACGAGAATCAACCCCGCCACCAGCACCACCTCGATCAACGTCAAGGCGCGTCTGCGTATTGTCCCCGGTCGTCCCCGCATCGCTCACCGGCAATCCTCGTCAGACGCTTCCCAACCCCCTCACGCCTCACGCCTCACGCCCCACGCCTCACGCCTCGAGTATGACGTCTTGACTTTTCGCCTTTTCGACTTTTCGGCGTTTCGGCGTTTCGGCGTTTCTGGCTATTTCTCCACCCAGTTCTTGATGTCGTCCGAACCCTCCTTGCCGCGATCGTCCTTGCCGTCCGGTCCGACGCTGTACAAATCGTAACTGTCCTCGTTGATATCCCCCGGAGACTTGTAGACAAACGCCTGCCCCCATGGATCCTTTAACGCCTCAAACGCCCCCTCCATGTACGGGCCGTTGTACCGATCGTCGTCGCTTCGCGAACTCTTCGGCTTGTACAGCGCCGCAATCCCCTCATCCGTTTCCGGGTACCGGCCCATATCCCACTTGTAGGCCTCCAGCGCCTTACCGATCGGCCCGTTGCGCCCCACCGTCGCCTTGGCCAGATCAATCTTCGCGCGCTCCGCCTGCCCAAATAGCCGCGGAATTGCAAACGCCGCCAGCAGCGCCAGAATCCCCGCCACCAGCAGCACTTCGATCAGCGTAAACGCCGACCGCTTCCTCATCGTCCTTCGTCGCATGTTCATTCTCCTGTGCTCTCTAAAATCCCGCCCGTCGCCGGCCAGGTCTTCTCCACAATCAACCGAAACTCCATGCCCCATTCCGCATTCACTTCGTGCCTCCGCGCCTCCGTGGCTTCGTGCCTTGTCTCGCTCATTCGCTATTCGCCATTCACTTCGTGCCTCCGTGCCTCCGTGGCTTCGTGCCTTGTCTCGCTCATTCGCTATTCGCCATTCTAACCCTGCACCGCCGTCCCCATCGTCAGAATCGGCAGCAGCAGACCCACCGCGATACAAAACACCGCAAACGCCATGAACACCAGCAGCACCGGCTCAAGCACCCGAACCCCCAGGTCGATCTGCCGCGCCGTCCGCGCCTCGTTCGTGTCCGCAATCTGCACCAGCACCGTCTCCAGGTTGTTGCTCTCCTCCGCCACCGCGATCATGTCCACCACCGCCGGCGGAAACAACCCGCATTCCCCCAGCGGCGTCGACAACGCCGCCCCCTTCTTCACGCTGTCCGCTGACTTCTCAATCACCTCCGCCAAGATCGCGTTCCCCGCCGAGTCCTTCGCAATCTTCAGCGCCTGCAAGATCGGCACCCCGTTGTGCAGCATCGTCCCCAGAATCCGGCAGAACCGGCAGATCGCCACCATCGTCACGATCTTCCCCAGAATCGGCGCCCGCAGCTTGAATCGCTCATACATATCCTTGCCGTAATCGGTGCGCACAAACGAATACACGCCCCCGAACACAAGCCCAACCACCGCGATCACCGTCAGATACTGATATTGCAGCATGTGGCTCACACCCATCACCACGTGTGTCAGCACGTTGAACGTCTCCGGACGCAGGTGCTCCGCCAGCCGTGGCACCACCACCACCATCAACAACACAATCACCGCCGTGCCCACCAGCACCAGAATGCACGGGTAAATCATCGCCCCCACCACCTTGTTCCGCAGCTCGTCCTGCTTCTCCGAGAAAATCGCTATACGCTGCAGCACGTCCTCCAGAAAACCGCCCTGTTCCCCCGCCCGAATCATCGATGACTGAAGCGTCGAAAACGCATGAGGATACTTCGCCATCGCCTCACCCAGCGCCATGCCCCCGGCCACGTCCTCCCGCAGCTCCTTGATCACCTGCGTCAATCCCCCGTGCGACGCCTGCCGCGCCAGCACATCCAGCGAACGCAGCATCGGCACCCCCGCCCGCAACAAATCCGCAAGCTGACCGTAAAACGTCGTCAGGTGCTGCGTCTTCACCCGCCGCCGCTGACCCAACTGCAACGCCGTCCGCTGAACCCCCTCCGTCACATGAACCGGATACAACGCCTGCTCATCAAGCTGCCGCAGCGCAACCTGGTAGTTCTCCGCCGTGACCACCCCCGTCACCGACTTCCCGCTGCCGTCAACCGCCTTGTACGAATAGCTCGGCATCGCCTCTCCGGTTTACTCGCCGGCCCGACATTCCCACAGGCCGCTACCGCGACCCAACTTCACCAATACAACAGAAGACCAATGTCCGCCGAGCGGCCATTGCCCCCCGCACCGTAACGACTCCAATTCGCCGAAAACCTCCAAACTTGCTGCACCACTGCCGTTTTTCATTACCCACGTCAATTCAAGAGCCAAACGCCAACTCGGCGCATGGTAAACCCTGACCATTCAGGCCCATCGACCATTCGTTGTACACCGAAACGGCCCTCAAATTGCAGGTCCCGTCGCGCCTCGCCCGGCAGCCCGACCAATCTCCACCGCCATCCGCTCCGTGACCTCTTGAATGCTCAAGTCCGTCGTATCAATGACAATCGCCGCCCCCGGCGCCAACAGCGCTTCCCACTGCTTGGAATCTATACCGTCGCGTGCCCGCAGGTTCTCCGCCACCGCCTCCAGCGAAACCTCCTCCCCATCCGCCCGCATCTCCTGATAGCGCCGCTCCGCCCGCTTCGAAAGCGATGCCTCCAGCACGAACTTCCAGTCCGCATCAGGAAAAACCACGCTGCCCTGATCCCGCCCCTCGCTCACGAACGACCCCAGCGCCGCCCCCACCCGCCGCTGATGCGCCACCAGCAGCTTCCGCACCTCCGCCTGCCGCGCCACGAACGACGTAACCCGGCTCACCTCCATCGATCGAATCGCCTCGCTCACGTCGTGCCCGTCGGCCCGCACCCGCGTGTGCGTCGGTCCGCAATCCAGGTCCAGCCGCAACCCCCGCGCCAGATCCACCAACGCCCCACCGTCACCAAGGTCAGTGCCCCGCTGCAACGCCGCATGCGCAATCGCCCGGTACATCGCCCCCGTATCCAGGTAGGCGATTTCCAGCCGCGCCGCCAGCTTCCGCGCCGCCGTAGACTTACCGGACCCCGCCGGCCCATCGATCGTGATAACCATGTCCGCTATCCTACCCCCACGGCCCCCCCGCGTCACCGCACGCCACGCCTACAGCCACCCGTTGAAATGACCTTCAGGAGCACTGGGGGACCGGCTTTCCAGCCGGTCCGATACCCTGGATAGCTCGACCCAATGAGTCTTCAAGAGAATGCTGGCCCCCGGTGGTGCGGGCCGCCGCGCCCGCATCCTGGACATTCGGTGGTGCGGGCCCCCATGCCCGCAACTTGAACTAACCTTCCCCCGATCGATGTGTCTTAGGGCCGGGCAGCAGCATCGTTGCCCGTCGCAAAGAAAGGCTCACACGCCATGTGGATCGCAGGAATGCTCTTGGGCCTGACCATCCCTCTGGCCGCCAAACAACCGCCCTTGTTCGACGTCGCCGCAAGCCCGCAGGTCGTCCGCGCCACCGGCATCGGCCGCCCCCCCAAACACCTGCACGGACCCCGCGCCCGACTCATGGCCCGCCGCGCCGCCGAAGTCGTCGCCGTTCGTAACCTCGCCCGCCAAATCCCCGCCCAGTTCGCCCGGCCCGTTCGCAACTTCCGCTATGTGGCCGAACGCAACCTCGACGACGGCCGCGTCGAAGTCACCGTCGAATGGCGCGCCCCCCATCGCAGTTGCACTTCCGCGACCAACCCAACACGACACTCAGCCCGCCCAGCCTCCCCTCAGCCCCCCAGGCCGCGCTAACGGCAACGCCGTTCCGCCGTTCCGCCGTTCACCCTACCGCCTTCCCAACCACCCCGCCGCCCTTTCTGAAATTTCAAATCTCAGATTCGAGTTTTCCCTTCCCCACCCCCTCCCCGCGATCCATCCACCCACCCATGCCTCCGCAAACAACCCCCTTTCCGGCTCCGACTGGCAATTCGCCAGACGCACATCTGGCACGGAAATTGCCGGGGAATGATCGGTTACGCAAAACGTCGCCAACATGCGGATCATCATGCACCACGATAATCCGCATCGCCGATCGTAGATCGTTGCTTTTTTTCTCGAATCGCAGCTCCGGGCGGGGTAGAATGGGCTATCGGACGCATCGGGGTCTACCGGGGGGACGCATTGGCAGGAGGTTGAACATGTCCACGCAACGCAGATTCATGCGATGGCAAGTCGGACGAACTCGGTGGCTAACGGTGGCGGTCGTGGGTGCCGTCTGCCTGGGCGCATCGCCGCCCGCCAACGCCGGCGCCCGCATCGACCTTCGCCCTATGCCCCCCATGCCCCCCGGCGGCTACGCACCCCATACGATCATCGACGTCGATGTATTCATGGTCGATACCGGAAATCCCGATGGCGATATCCGGTTTATTGGATTGTATCTCGATTTTCGCGCGACGCTAGGTACATTAGCGTATCCAGGCGATGATCGCATTCTTGGCACGTCGGATGACAATCGTTTTTCTTGGGTGAACCCCATGGGGTTTAACTGGGTGTCCCCGTCCCTTCCACAACCCTCGTGGATTCATTCGTGTGAGCCTTTTGATTGTCCCGCATATCAGATCATCCTCCCGGATGATGGCGAAGTGCTCCTTGGTAGCATCCTCGTCAATGTGGGTTCTGCGGGCGGCATCCTGGATGTCCTGAACGCAACTGGCCCACACCCAGGGGGTGGTGCGGGGATTTTTCGTTCCCTCCGTTCCAGTATCGACTACGACTATTGGTTAGCAACTACAGGTGATCTGACCGGCGGACGCCTCCACATTATCGTGCCTGAACCTGGAACCCTGGTGCTGGTTTTCCTGGGGACTGCAACCACATTTGGGTTTCGACGAACCAATCGAAGATACCGCGAGAGTCGGCATTCGCGGGGCACGACGAATCGCTGCGCCGTAGCCGCGCTGGCGATTTCATGGCTCTGCGCAGCGCCGCCGGCGCAGGCCGGCGCGCGCATCGACCTTCGCCCTACGCCCCCCATGCCCCCCGGCGGCTACGCACCCCATACGATCATCGACGTCGATGTATTCATGGTCGATACCGGGAATCCCGACGGAGATATCTGGTTTGTCGAAATGTCTCTGAATTTCGCCGCAACAACGGGTACATTCCTATTCCCAGGAGCGGATCGGACGCCGAATACTCCCGATGATAATCAGTTTCATTGGACGAATCCCCTAGGGGCAAACTGGGTACTCCCATTCCTCCCGAAACCTTGGTGGGCCCAAGAGTATTTCGGGCTCCCTTGGTTTGATGCTCTAATAATGCTCCCCGACGACGGCGAAGTGCTTTTGGGCAATATCGAAGTTGATGTCGGTTCCACCGGCGGGGTGCTGGATGTGCTGAGTCCGCTCGGTCCCGGAAGCTCTGCATTTGTTGTGCCTTGGAACGCTAGTTTCGGCAGTTGGTATGCGAGCAGAGGCGAACTCAGTGGCGGCAGACTGGCCGTTATCGTGCCCGAGCCCAATGCTCTGGTGTTCCTGGCAATAGGCTCCACGTTGGCGCTCGTACGACGGTCGAACCTTCGGCGCATCCATGGGCGCGGTAAGCCGAGTAGGGCAGGTGCTTGCACCTGCCTCCACCATCATCCCTTCGGACCTGGCAATCTCCGGAATCTCTTTGACCTTTCGTGTATCGCGGCAGGGTCCCGCCTACCTGGAAATTCCGCGCCTCCGCCGGGGCCGAAGGGGTGTGGGAAATCACCGTCGACGAGAGCGCTTACCTGCTCGACGGCGATGCGCTGCTGATTGAAAGCTCCGCCGGTAACGTCGCCTTCATCCGCGTTGGGCTCGAATGCACCGCCGCCGCCCACTGCGCCGACGGCAACCCATGCACCGACGACGTGTGCGACGCGGGCGAATGCTCGAACCCGAACTCCTCGAGCAGCACGCCGTGCGACGATGGCCTGTTCTGCACCGCCACCGACCTGTGCGACGGCAACGGCACCTGCGCTGGCTCCGGCACCCCCTGCACGCAATTCTTCCCGCTTTGTTGCGAGAATCTCGACCTGTGCAAAGCTGCCAACGAAAACTGCTGGGGCTATGAGGAGTGGTAACTCCCATTCGCCGGCCTCTTGACTTGCCCCCGCGTCCGCTAGAGTGTCGTGCCCACCGCATCGCGCGGTATCGTTCGAGGCGAAGCAAATCGCGAGGATGCGAAGCGCGGTGCGAGAACGCAGCCCGCGCGCCCAGTGGAATCTCCTGTGGCTGAATCTTTCGCACAATGAGTTGCTAAACTATCACACCAATTTACGTCCTATAATATTTCGCCCGATAACTCTTAACTTATCAGTATAAATAACTGACACGGACCTAGCACAAACGTGTTTCACGTGAAACAAGCTTGCGCAACCCGCCCCCATTTCGGCGTTTCGACTTTTCTCGCGCAACCCCGTTTCACGCGAAACACCATTGCGCCGCGGCGCGCATGGATCCCTCCCCCCTTGCCAAGGGGGGACCGAAGGGGGGTGGTCGCTCTCGCCCCCCCTCTCGCCGCTCGCCTCACGCCCCTCGCCTCCCCCTCGGCCGCCGGTTGCCTGCTGCCTGCTGCCTGTTGCCTGCTGCCCCCATTTCGGCCTTTCGGCTGTCGGCGTATCGGCGTTTCGGCCTTTCTCGCGCAACCCCGTTTCACGTGAAACACGTTTGCCCCCCCTCCCGCCTCCCGCCAAACGCCTATCGTCCACTACTTGCCACCAGACTCCAACGCGGTATACTAAGGGGCTTGGATTTGGACCCCGGCGGATCGTACTACGGCGAAAGCAACATGAAAGAAGGCATCCATCCCAAATACCAGAAGTGCGTCGTCTCCTGCGGCTGCGGCGCCACCTGGGAAACACGCAGCACCGTCTCCGAAATCAAGGTCGAAATCTGCTCCTCGTGCCACCCCTTCTTCACCGGCACGCAGAAAATGGTCGACGCCCTCGGCCGGGTGGACCGCTTCACCAAAAAGTTCGGCCAGGACTACTTCTCCGGCCAGACCAAGAAGAAACCGGCCAAGCCCGCCCGTCTTTAGCTGCCCAACCGCTTTCCGTCGTTCGCCGGCCGGGCATTCGGCAGCAACCCGCGGCGGGCTGGGCCGCCCCGCGCCAATCGGCCGATACCCCATTCATCAGCGTAGCCGTGTCATTGTGGAGCCCCGGGCGATCGTTCGCCCTGGCCGGGCCGACGTTAACCCGCCCGCCGGAGCCTTGCCATGATCCTCACCCAGGTCGATGAACGACTGATCGCCAAGCTGGAGGAACTCTCCCAACGCGCCATCGCGCTCAACGAGCAGCTCGCCGACGGCGCGGTGGCCTCCAACCCGCACAAGAGCATCGCCATCACCAAGGAACTCGGCCAGCTTCGCCGCCTGGTGGAACCCTACCGCGAGTTTCGCCGCATTCGCGCCCAGCTCGACGAAGCCCGCACCATGATGGACGACCGCACCCAGGACGACGAAATGCGCGCCCTCGCCGAGGCGGAAACAGAAGAGTTGCAACAGCGCCACGACGAACTTCTGGAAAACCTCAAAGCCGCCATCGTCAGCCAGGACGACGCCGCGATTCACTCCGTCATTCTCGAAATCCGCGCCGGCACCGGCGGCGACGAGGCGGCGCTCTTCGCGCGCGACCTTTACGAAATGTACCGCCGCTTCTGCGAGCGCAAAGGTCTGCAATGGGAGGTGCTGGATATTTCCGGCTCCGACATGGGCGGGCTCAAGGAAGTCACCGTCAATGTCAAAGGCGAAGACGTATTCCGCTGCCTCGGCTACGAAGGCGGCGGGCACCGCGTGCAGCGCGTGCCCGAGACCGAAGCCCAGGGGCGCATTCACACCTCCGCCGCCACGGTCGCCGTGCTGCCCGAGCCCGAAGAAGTCAACATCGAAATCAACTGGGAAACCGACGTCGAAGAGTTCGTCTCGCGCGCCGGCGGACCGGGCGGGCAGAATGTCAACAAGGTGTCATCGGCCATTCGGCTGGTGCACAAAGAGACCGGAATCGCGGTCTCCATGCGCGACGAAAAAAGCCAGCACAAAAACCGCGCCAAGGCGCGGCGCGTGCTCATGACCCGGCTGTACGACGCCCAGCAGCAGGCCAGCAGCGCGGAGCGCGACAAGGCGCGCAAGACCATGATCGGCAGCGGCGACCGCTCGCAGCGCATCCGCACCTACAATTTTCCCCAGAACCGCGTGAGCGACCACCGCATCAACCTGGACCTCTACCACCTCGACCGCATCATGATGGGCGAGCTCGACGAACTGGTCGAATCGCTCCAGACCTACGACAAGGAACTGCGCCTCAAAAACCTGTAAGCGGCGCCGCGGTGGTTTCACCGGTTGGAAACCGGTGCCGCACCAAACCGGCGCCGCACCAGGACGGTGCCACACCAGAACGGCGCCGCACCATACTGGTGCCACGCCAATGGCACTACTCGGCGCTCAGCCTGTCGCCATTTGCACGATCAGCAGCAGTGCCGCGGCGATGGCACCGCCGATGGCAATGCCGCACAGCCAGCCGCGCAGGGTCCATTCGCGCTCGGCGCCGCGCTGCTCCAGCGCCGGGGTGACCACCGGCGCGGTGCTGCGCTGCGGGCGCGCCGGCAGCGCCGCAAAGTGACGCGCGGTTGACACTTTCGATTCCGCGGCCGCACGGTTCGCCGGTTCCGGGCGCGCGGCGGCGACCGCGACCCGCGGCAGCGCCCGCCCCGGAGGCTCCAGCGGCGCCGCAAGCCGATCGCCGTCGGTGGTGGCCTCGTCATGCAACACGAACGCGCCGGAATCGTTGGAGCGCAAGGCTCGGCCGTAATGGACCGGAATGGGCCGGTTCAGTTCCAACTCGTGCGCATCGGGTTCGAAGTACTCTTCGATCATCTGTTGAACGTACTGCGCTTCCGCGCGATGGCGTGTGTGCACCCGCCGCTCTTTGCCGGTCAGCCCGAGTTGTGCTCCGTTTTTCATTGGTGGCCTCCTTGGGATGCAAGGGTGTTCCGATTCCCCGTCGCCCGGTGTGACGGGCCATCCGCCTATGCGACGTGTATCGTCGCGGCCGGGTTCGAGCGATTACCGAAACTGTGACCGCCCGGAAACGCAGACCGTTAAATTGGTAAACTTAAGTATTTTACGGCGTTACTGGATGGCTATCTGGGTAGCCAAGAGCAAGGGCCCTGGGTTGCAACTGAGGTGGAAGAAAATCGAAATCGCGCGAGCGCGCGCCCCGAATCCGGTGCTAAGATAAACGGGGCCAGCCCGCGCGAAACGACGCGCGGGCTGGCCCGATCATGTTGTCCGGTCCCGGAGTGAGATTGGCAACGGAGAAAGGGCCGTGTACACGGTTTTTCGGTTTTATCTTGCCAAAGAGGACCACGCTGAAAAGGAGACGCTTCTCCGCGTTGGCGACCTTGTCAATGAAATTCGGCCGGGGTTCTTCGAGGGCCTGAATCGTGACGGCAGCCAATTCTCCGGGACGATAAGTGAAAGTGACGAATGGGAGCATCACATAGAGGCGATGCAAGAGTTTCTCGATGCAATGGCTCCGTTATTGCACAGCGATCGGAGTGTTACCGGGCAGTTTGATGTGGCGATCGACGAAGAGGACCGTCGGCGGGATGATATCATCACTTCCTACCTTGTGCCCCGAGACCTGGTCGGAAAGATGGCTGAACTCGGCGTCGAGATTGTCTTCTCGATGTACTGGTTTGCGGACGCCTCTCCCCCAGGCACTCAAGCGCCGACACTTGGGGACGGGTAAACATGAAGTGGAGAGCTTCTACTTGCCTGCACGGTTCTCCGGTGACGCGCTATCACCACGGCGACCACCTGGGCACGCTGCGGCTGCGAACGTTTCCGAACGGGGTGGCCGACGCGACGCGGGTGTTCAGCGCCTTCGGCGAGCGGCTGGCCGGGCCGGGGGAGCCGGATCGGTACGGGTACGTCGGGGCGCATGGGTATCAGGCGCACGCGGACTTCCCGTTCCTGCACGTGGGGGCGAGGTATTATGACCCGGCGAGCGGGCGGTTTTTGCAGCGGGATCCGATTGGGATACGCGGCGGGTTTAATGCCTACATATATGTTGGTAACAATTCACTAAAGTACATTGACCCACTTGGACTTGAAGAAGAGAAGCCAATAATTGTGCCAGTTGAGTATTATGTGAGGAAGGAGGGCCGTGTAGTACTGGGGACCTTCGGCTACTATGGCGCATTGGTCGGCGAGATTACATGTGCGAGTATCGGCCTTGGTTGGGCTTGGGGCAAAAACAGGTTTAGGACTGGTGATCTCATCAGGAAGAAAGGAGAGGCGCGGGACCGACTCAAGCCCGGCTCGCCAGCACCCCCGTCCCAGCCCCCGCAGTCGCCTCCCGCGCCACCTCCGGCGCCAACTTCGCCTTCACCACCGACATCCGATGGCTCGTCCGGGGCACTTCCGGTGGTTTGGTGAGTATGACCATGAATACGGATGACGCATCTGCAAATGGATTAGGTGGGAGAGTTCAGGACAAGTGGTACTTGCCTCGGCCGTACCGATATGCGCATATTGGAATATGGGTTTCCAGTATCGTCGGCGGCGCCGGCTTTATCGTGATGCGACTAACATATAGTTTTGACTCCGTTGTGCTTTGGAGCATGACTGCAGTAGGTGTCTGTACATGCCTGATTCTTCAGCGCTTAAAGTATCGACTACGTAATGTCGCACCGTTTTGCATGCGTTGTGGGTATTGTTTAAATGGACTTCCGGACTGTCATAAGTGTCCAGAGTGCGGAGTTACGTATCGGTTGGATGAAATCCGAGAATACCAGGCAGACCCATTCGGGTTTCGTAGAAGGGCAGAAAGGAGGGCTTGGTTGGACAGAAGGGGCCCCAAGCGATACTAACAGCCCTTTGAAGAACTCGTGGGGCAGCCATTCCTTACCGTCAGACCGGCTGGAAAGCCGGTCCGACAGCGCCAGTGATGGCTTTTTCAAGAGGGTGGTAGAGGAGGTGAAATTGCTCCACTGCGGCGGGAACGTGACGCGGGTGGTGACGCGCGAGGAAGGGTCGCAGACGTACACGGCCACGCGGCTCGATT
>CAZMVD010000126.1:0-11987 GCA_964569425.1 uncultured Phycisphaeraceae bacterium | reverse complement strand
GCGCCGCTGTCCAGATCGATGTTGTTCTTGCCGCACAAGACCAGATCGAACGGTGCCGCCTCCTTACGCACCGCTTCCGCGACGATCGATGCGGCGAACACTTCGTCCTTGGTGTCCAGCGTAGGGTCGCAGATGTGAATGCCGCTGTCGGCCCCCATGGCCAGGGCAACGCGCAGTGCTTCTGCCGCCTTGTCCGGACCCAGGCACAGCGCCACGATCTCTTTGACGTCGCCGCGCTTTTCGCGAAGCTGAATGGCCAGTTCGATGCCGAACTCATCGAACGGGTCGATCACCAGTTTCAGCCCGGCGGGGTCGATGCCCCGCCCATCTGCCTGCACCTTCAACGGCGCGTTGGAATCGGGAACCTGCTTGATCAGGGTCAGTATTCGCATGACCAATGACTCCTGCGGGGGATGGAACTTGCCGGCGGTACTTCTCCCATTTTCCGTGTCCGCCGGCTGCCTGCTCATCGCGTCGGGCGCGTGGCCGTGTACCGGTAACGCACCCCTGGCATCGAGCGCGGCATCATAGCCGATCGCGCCCCGGTTGGGCAGTCAGCGACTGCCAAAGGCTCAAGCAATTTCGGTGCCAGACCGTTAGCGCGAAATGGTAAATGAGCGAAACTCGGCGGTGGCGGGGCCCTCGGACAGGGCGGTGTCCCGGATGCAACTGCCCATGGCCTGTTGAACGGCAGCGACAAACAGATCGAGTTCCGGCGGCTCTCCCTCCGCGACCAACTCGACCCGACCGTCCGGAAGGTTGCGTACGTAGCCGGTCACCCTGAACCCGGCGGCGACCTGAACCGTCGTGTATCGGAACCCCACTCCCTGCACCCGACCGGTGAAATATACGGTGCGGCGCACACGTACGTCGGGCTCGACTGCCATCGTTCCACCGGTTCCTACGACCCCCGACTGCGAATCTTCACCATATACACTTCCCGTCCCTGATCTCGATAGCAGACTTGATCCATGTAGGCCCGCATCAGCATGATGCCCCGACCGTTGGGCACCGGCAGCCGATCGGGCGAGGTGCAGTCGGGGATGCTCTCGGGCAGAAACCCACCCCCTTCGTCTCGAATGACGATGACCGCCTGATCGTCGGTCACGGAAAACTTCACGGTAATCGGCTTTCGCGGATCGCACCGGTTGCCGTGCTTGACCGCGTTGGTCAGCGCTTCCTCGAGGGCGAGTTTGATGCCGAAAACGTCTTGCTCGGAGTAAGCGTGACTGGTGAGCCGGTCGATGATGGCCTGCTTGGGCGAGCAGGTTTCCTTGAGGTCGCTGCCGATCACACACACCTCGAAGGTCGGATCGTTTTCGGGGTCAACCTTCGCCATGCAGGCCTCTTTGACAGTTCCTGTCGCCCGTGCTCGGGGTCGCTGCATCGAGACCCGACTGCCGGCCTTCGATGCCGCTGACCCTCAATAAGATGCCAAGGCTCGCTCCGTCGAATCGTGAATTTCAAACAACTTGTTGAGTCGCGTGATCTTGAAAACCTCGAAGATCGGCGGGGCGATGTCTGACAGCTTCAAGGCGCCGCCGGTTTCGCCGACCTGCTTGTTTAATTTAATCAGCATTCCTAATGCGGCACTGGACAAGTGCTCGACGTTCTTGAAACTCAAGAGGATTCGGGGCTTGGGCTTTTCTTCGACCAGTTGCGAAAGCTCCTCGCCGATCTCGTTGATGCAGAGCTCATCCAGGATCTTCCGGTCAGCAAACTCAACGATATTGACCCCCGCCGACTGGCGAACGGATAGATGAGTCTGGTTATCAGGCATGGAGTACTCCTCCCACACAGGGGTTGTCGGATAATGCACCGAAGAAACCGCAAGAGTCTAGACCTGGAGTCAGGACTGTCAAGCTGCGAGGTAGTGACGGACCCTTGGAATGGGACTATAATACCCCTGTCGCGCGTCGCCTGAACGCGTTCGACATGGTATCCGGACGCGGCGCGGTCGGCTGAAGCCGTGTACAAGGGGGGGAGCCCGGCGGGCACGACGCAACTCAGCGTATGCTAGACTATTACGCCGGTGCGATCGATCGACGGTCTGATCGTGGAATGAGAAAAAACGTGAGCCGCTATCGCCCCTGTGCGACGGTTCCCGGTTGAAATCGTAGATGCCCGGAAAAAGAACCGTATTGCTGCTCGCAGGCCTCCTATTCTTTTTCTGCGCCGCGGAACCTGCCTGGGCTTGGGGTCCGGCGGTGCATATCGGACTCGGTTCAACCATTCTCGGCCAACTCGGGCTGCTGCCCGCCGCCGTGGCCGCACTGCTGGCCAAACACGCGATCGCCTATCTGTACGGAAACATCGCCGCGGACGTGGTGTTCGCCAAACGGCTCAGCCGCGTTAAGCAGTCCTGCCACCACTGGTCGACCGGCTTCCGCCTCGTGGACAGTGCCCGGTCCGAGCCCGCGCGCGCCTTCGCCTACGGCTACCTTTCGCACCTCGCCGCCGACACCGTCGCCCACGGCAAATACGTGCCGCACCAGATTCTGGTCAGCAACTCGGCCGTCAACTTCGGTCACCTCTACTGGGAGCTTCGGGCGGACGCCACCATGGAAGCGCCCACCTGGTGCACCCTGGAATCGGTCATCCGCCACAACCACGCGGAACACCATGCGCTATTGGCCGAACACATGCGTGATACCTTTCTGTCATACACCATGAACCGCCGACTCTTCGACGTGATGAACGCGTTGGCCATTCGGCGCACCTTCCGGCGATCGATGGACGTGGTCAGCCGCTGCTCACGCTGGTATCTGTCGCCCGTGCTGATGGAGGGGTATCGTCAGGAGTGCGTCGACCGCATTCATTCCATTCTCAAGGACGGGCCCGATTCCGCCCTGCTGCACGAGGACCCCAACGGCACCTCTGCGCTGATGGGGGTGTACGTGCACCGGCGCGAGGCACGGCGCCTCAAACGCCGCGGTTGGCCTGTGCAGAACCGCCGCCGCGAAGCCTGGCGCGCCCTCGCCCCGCAGCCCCGCCCACGCCTCTCGCTGACACCCCCCAGTCAACCTGTCCTGGTTTCCGGCTGACCGGCTTCACCCCGCCCACGCCCAAAAAACAAGGGCGCCGCACGTCGTGCGCGGCGCCCCAGTGCAAACGATTCGAATGTCCGTCGACAGTTTAGTCGACCATGCGAACGTTCGTGGCCTTAAGACCCTTGTCTCCCGTGGTGACTTCGTACTCCACCTTGGAGCCCTCCTTGAGGGTTCGGTAACCGTCCATCTTGATCTCGGAGTGATGGACGAACACGTCCTCTCCTTGATCCTGGGTGATGAACCCGAATCCCTTGGTCTCGTTGAACCACTTGACTTTTCCTGTCGGCATGAGACAGCCCTCTGCGCAAGCGCCAGCGCGGAACGGGTTAGAAACAACCGTTGCTTCCGTGAGAATCGGCCCGTGAGCCGCGAAGGCTCCAACAGCGCATGTTCTCAACTCATGAAACGAAAGTCAATTGTTTTCTTACTGCCGGAATAAAGTGCCAGTGATCACGACGCCCGCCAAACGCGGGACATGCGTAACCGACGACCCGTGGTCCCCAACCGTCCTGACCGGCCGGGCGACGGGAAACGAGGTCGAGGACCGGCAATCGGCGCGGCGCTCCACCGGGCTCGTGGGCGAATGGAATTTCCAGTGGAGCACAGTACGACTAGCCGCGGGCCGGCATCCGGAATTCGGAAGGTTGGCCACTCCTCGCGTCTGATCCCAATGCCGGGTTTCGGGTATGATAGCGCCCGCCGGGCAATCCGGGCGGTACTTGCAGTGGAGGAATCGAGTTGAAGATCATCCGGGCAATACAGAATTCAATCGCTCCGCAGCAACAGTGGTGGGGTGCCGCCTGTCTGCTAATGCTCTTGGCAATTCCGGCGAGCGCAGGACCGCGCGAGGACTTCGCGACCCTGGATTCAGAAATGGAGATCGCCGCCGAAGAGTATGACGACGCCGTCAGGCGAAAAATCGTCGCCGAACGCTCCGGCAAAACGGATGCCGACACGAAACCGCCCGTCGACCGTCGCCCCGAGATTTTGCGCAGGATGGACGAACTGGCCGACTCCGCCCAAACGTCGCCCGAGGGCGGGTACGTTGCCATGAGGACCTATCTTTGGGCAGTGCAGGTGGACCCCAACGGTGCCTTGAAACGCTTCGAGCGCATCGTCAGGGTGTTTCCCGACGATCCGCAAATGGAAGACGCGGCCGTCAGCGCCATGGAGCTTCATTATCGCTCCGGCACTCCCGTCGGCTGGCTTCAAGCGCTCGAGCGATTGGCCGAAGCCACCAAAAGGGAACGCACACGCCAGGCGGCGTTGTTTGCCGCAGGGCGCATATACACGATGATCGAGCGGCCCGCCGATGCGAAAGCGGCTTTCGCCAGGTTGCTGGGCGGCTCACCGCCCCCCTCCGCCCCCAGTGGCGGCGCCGCCGCCAGCGGCTCGCCGCCGGTCGCCCCGACCCACGAGGATGAATCCGATTATGTCACTCAGGCGCGCGGCGAGTTGTTTGATCTGGAAAACCTACAGGTCGGCATGGTCGCCCCCGCATTCACCGCAACGACCATCGACGGCCATGAGGTTTCGCTGGCGTCATTGCGCGGCAAAGTAGTTCTTCTCAAATTCTGGGCCTCCTGGTGTGTGCCCTGCCTGGTGGAAATCCCGCACCTGAAAGAGGCAGCCGCCGAGCTATCCGGATCGCCGTTCGAGTTGCTGGCGGTGTCCGTAGATCGCGAGCGGCGGGCGCTGCTCAACACGCTGGAAACCACCCAGCCGCCGGGAATCCAGACCTGGGACCAAAAGGGTGCGGACAATCCCGTCGCAGCGCTGTATAACGTCCGGCAGTATCCGACGAGTTTCCTGCTGGATGCCGACGGAGTCATTCGCGCCCGGCGCGTCCCGGCAGATCAGCTTGTCGAAATGGTCAAGGCCGTTCTGCCGAAGCCGCCGGAAGGCGGGGAACACCGCGGCCCTTGACGAGTGGCCGGCGGATAACGCCGCGCGAGACTTGGATCGACTTCGCCAGCCGACCCCGCAAGGGTCGCCATGGCGCAGTCCAGCGCTTCTGGCCCTTACTTGTCCTTTCCTGCGGAGGCTGCACCATGGCCACGACACCCGCTCCTGCCAACCAACGCATGCAACACGCGGCCATGTGGCTCATCGGCCCGGACATGCCGGGCATTCTGCGCCTGGCGAGCGAATTCGTGACCACGCGCGGCGGCAACATCGACAAGGACATTGCCGACAAATTTGGCGAAAGCGCCGTGGTGTTCATGAGCGTCACGGCGCGCCCCGAGGACATCACCCGCATGGAGCAGGAAAAGGGCACGCTGAAGGAGCAGACCGGCTGCGGCGTAGTGTTCCAGCCGATGAAGCAGCCCACCGTGCCGCGCGGCTTTCAGGAAGATCTGCACGGGTTCGACATCGTGACCGACGACGCGCCGGGCCTGCTCGCCGCGGTGACCAAGGTCGCCGGCGACCATGGCATGTTGATCGTGGGGCACACCGGCGAGCGCCGCTACGTGCCCGGACCCGGTCGTCGCACCCAGTTCGGCCAGAAGTTTGTGGTCATGCTCCCGCACCGCTTCGACCACGTGGGCTTCAACGTGGCCATGACCGACCTGGTCCGCCGCTTCAACGGCACGATGGTCACCCCGCTACGCGTGGTGCCCGGGCTGCTGTGGTGGTGGTGACGATAGGTCGGCGGATCAGACTGTCGCCCGGCGTTGTACTGTACTGGGTCAGGTCGTTTCTATTACGTGGACCGACGGCGGCGATGGTCCCGCCGCCTTGCGCGCCTTGCAGCCTTCGAGAATCAGGCGGCACCTGGTGGAAGCAGGCCGTCGGCCTGTTATAATGCACCTTCCCTGCCGACGTAGCTCAGTTGGCTAGAGCGCCTGACTGTGGATCAGGAGGTCGCTGGTTCGAGCCCAGCCGTCGGTAATCGGCGTGTTTCCAACCACTTGGTTATCATCGGTGTCGCAGCATGTCGGTAGATCGCATTATTCGCGATGGCTTGAAAGCGACGAAAGGTCTACCAAACACGAGGATTGCAGGTTGCCACTTTCCCGAGCGGTCGGATGTGGCGAAGCGAACACGACGTACAAGTGGGCGACGTCAAGCGAACAACGGCGCAAGATGCAAAGTCACTTCATCCAGGTATTCGGCCAACCCGTTTTCTTTTCCTCGATTACGGATGGTCTGAAGCGGCATTGACGAAATCCCATGAGCAGCGCGTTCCTCGTTATGATCCGTTAATTCGGCAAGCACGCGCTTCGCGGATCGCGGATCGGACGGTTTGCGGGCGCGTAGACGATGCGATTCGGAGCAGGGATCGAACTTCAACGACCGTTTAAGTCGGCCAAAACGTTGGCGCTCTGCCTCGTCGTTGGGATCAAATGCGGCGAGAAGCCAGCACTCCCGCGTGGGATGCGCAACGCCGATCGCAATCTCAAAAGGCCATTTGCGTTCCTCGCGGGCCTGTTGCAAACCAACGCGACGTCCTTCGTCGCCGTCGGAATCGCGAATCAGCAGGACCGCGTCGATTCCAGGTCGTCGAGACTGGATCAAGACCAACGTCCGACGGGCCGCATGAGCGTCAGGGGCTCCCGGCGAACCCGCGAAGTGACCATGAATCCGGAGGCGAGCCCGCCGCGCCTCTTGGGCGGCATCGGCCCACGAAAGAAACCGACTATTGTCGGATAGGCCGCTCCACCGGACGGGGATTGGCGCGATTTGCGGAGTCGCCGCCGACGTTGGTTCTGGGAGGATGCGCTCGGCCAGCGTGCACGCCGTCTGCTGGTCCGCCGCGGCCTCACAGACGACCACGACGCAGACTGTCCGTGCGTCAGCTTCGCTTGGCCGCATCGCGATCGATGACCCAGGATTCGCCCACCGTGCTCCAGAACTCGCCCGAGGCCATTTCCCCTTTCCACCGTTCAAAATCGGGGTGTTCGCTGAGCCGCGCCGCGCCGACCGAACCGTCGTCACGCAACGCGGTGAGAATCACCTCGTTCGCCTCAAACTGGTCAACGAGATAGGGAGAGTGTGTCGTAGCGACCACCTGGAGATCGGGAAACTCCTTCTGGATATCCCGGATTTGAGAGACCAGTATACCAAGTGCCTTTGGATGCAGACCTCGCTCCAATTCGTCAATCAACACGAGGCGCGGTTGCGCCGGTCCGTAAATTACCGAGAGCAAGCCGAGCGTGAGCAGAGTTCCTTCGCTGGTATAGGGGGCGGAAATATTCTCACCGGAAACTGTGTCGAATACGGCTTGATAGGCGATCGTCTTTACCTTGACGAACCGATACAGAGTCTCTCCGTTCTTATTAGCTTGCTCAAATCGCTCACTCTCAACTGAAGTCTTCTGAAACCGAACGGCCAAGATCGAGGGTACGATCGCCCTAAGTTTGTCGATGAGCGTCTTGTATCGATCGGGAGTTTGGATCGCCATGTCCGCAAGCGAAGCCGCGAGATTGGTTCCGTCGAACTCCGTTTGCGGAATGATCTCCTCGCTGAAACTTGGTTCGGCAAGCTTTCTAGGGTCCAGGCGCAACAGCACCGCGGACCGAATATAACCCAAGAGTGGCTCTTTCGGATCTTTGTAATTTCCGAGGTTGGCTCCCCAATTCTCACGAGGCAAATCAATCTCGGCGCCGTCCCATTTTGTCATCATGACAAGTCCTGTTTCTCGGCCTCCATCAGCCTCCATTCGATGGGGAAGGAACGGCCACGACACATCAAGATGCCCAGATATACCGTCCCAGGTACCTTCCAGGCCAAGTCGAAGCGGACCTTCGGTACCTGCGGTAGCTAAGCGCCGAGGTTCCAACCGGCCTCGAAAGAGCATTTCGGGCGGTCTACTCCCAAGTTGCGAAAGGTAATGAAGTCCCTCGAGAATACTCGTCTTCCCGGAAGAATTCGGTCCGACAATGAGCGTAAACGGGGCAAGCGGTATTTCGGCTTCCCGAAAAGCACGAAAGTTCGTGAACGACACTTTCTCGATCATGTCTTCGATTATCCCGAATCCCAAGCGCAAAGAAAAGGGCCAAGCGCTACCCTACACACTACGAGAATCGCCGCGTGTCAAACGGCTTGCCCGGTGACGACGATTCCGCCCGGGCGACTTGCGCGCGATTCCGCTCGCCCCATTCGCCATTCCCGATTCGCCATTCGCCATTCGCGGCCGCTCGGCTGGCTCTCTAGAATCGTCTGCGGCCCCAGCGGCCGCGCTCCTTACCCCGGCTTGGTCATCCCCATCGGGTCCAGCGCCTTGTCCAGTTCCTTCTCGCCGATCACTTTGTGCTCGCGCGCTACCTGGCGCACCGTTTTGCCGCCGGCGTATGCTTCCTTCGCAATGGCCGCGGCCTTGTCGTAGCCGATGTACGGTTGCAGGCTCGTGCACATCGCCAGCGATCCCTCGATCAGGTCGGCGCAGCGCTGCTCGTTCGCCTCGATGCCCGCCACGCAGCGGTCGGCGAACACCCGCGCCCCCTGCGCCAGCAGGCGGATCGACTCCAGCACGTGGTGCGCCATCAGCGGCATGCCCACGTTAAGCTCGAAGAAACTCTCACGGCACGCATACGTGACCGCCGCGTCGCTGCCGATCACCTGCCCGCACACCTGAATGAGCATCTCGCACATCACCGGGTTCACCTTGCCGGGCATGATGCTGCTGCCCGGCTGAGTGGCGGGCAGGTTGATTTCGCCGATCCCGCACCGCGGTCCGCAGCCCAGCAGGCGGATATCGTTGGCGATCTTCGCCAGCCCCACCGCGATGGTCTTGAGCTGCCCGCTCACCTCGCACACCGCGTCCTTGGCCGACTGCCCCTCGAAGTGATCCTCCGCCTCGACGAATTCGATCTCCGTCGCCTCGCTTAGCGCCTGGCACATGCGCTGGCCGAATTCCGGATGCGTGTTGATCCCCGTGCCCACGGCGGTGCCGCCGATGGGCAGCTCACGAAGTGCGCGAATCGCCTTTGCGGCCCGCAATCCCGCCAGTTCCGCCTGCCGCGCGTAGCCCGCGAACTCCTGACCCAGCCGCACGGGCGTGGCATCCTGCAAATGGGTGCGGCCGATCTTGACGATGCCGTCGAACTTCTTCGCCTTCTCCTTTAGCACCGCGGCCAGGTGCTCCAACGCCGGCACGAGGTCCAACTTAAGCGCTTCAGCCGCGGCCACGTGAATGGCCGCGGGAATCACGTCGTTGGACGACTGCCCCATGTTTACGTGGTCGTTGGGATGCACCGGATCGCGCGATCCGATTTCCCCCCCGGAAAGCACAATCGCCCGATTGGAAATGACCTCGTTGGCGTTCATGTTCGTGCTGGTGCCCGAGCCGGTCTGAAAAATATCCAGCACGAAGTGATCGTCGAGTTTGCCGTCGATGACCTCCTGCGCCGCGGTGACGATGAGGCCCATCCGGTCCGGGTCGAGCTTGCCGAGGTTTCGGTTGACCTTGGCCGCGGCCTGCTTGATCAGCCCCATCGCGCGGACAAACCGGCGTCCGAACCGGTAGCCGCTGATCGGAAAGTTCTCGACGGCCCGCTGAGTTTGGGCGCCCCAGTAAGCACCCGCGGGAACGGTCATCTCGCCCATGCTATCTTTTTCAATGCGAGTCTCATTGGCCATGCGTAGTTCTCCCATATGGTGTCGGAAACCCATTGGTTGGCAGAGCGGAGCATCTTACCGCGCGCCCCAAGCCCGCGGTAGGGCGGCGCCGACGCCAACCAATCCCCATGGAACGGCCCGCAGACGCCGGCACTGGCCGTTCGCGCACGACTCCCGCCCTGGCGACGAGTGACGCAGAAAAACGCCGATTTCGGGGAAAAGGGCCGGCCCGTGATTCCCGTCGGAATCGAACGGTCAGGACCGAACCAGTGACGGTTCCAGGTAGAGTATGCGACCACAGCACGGACAGAGTTGCAGGTCGTCGCGGGTTTGCAGCGAATTGACGACCTCAAGCGTCAGCTTCATGTTGCAGCCGGAGCAAAGATACTCTTGCCGTTTGGGATGGGCCTTGGCGACGGCCGCCATCGCTTCGCCGTCGTTGTGCTCCGCGACACGCAGAAACGACGCCAGCGTCGTCGGCGCAATCACCTTGGCGCACTCTTCGCGCTGGGCCTTCAGGTCGGCGTGCCGGGGGGCGCAGTCCGCGTCGTAACTCGCCAGGGTCTTCTGCGTGGTTTCCAGCAGCGCGGTTGACCTTTCTCGCTCCGCCTGAAACTGGGCGATCCGTTCCCTGGTCTTCTGCTGTTCGTCCATGACCTCGAGGATCTTACTTTCAATCTTGCTGTTGTCGGCTTTCTCGGTGTTCATGGCCGCGAGAATCGCGCTGTATTCCTTGTTCGTCTTGGCCCGATTGAGCCCTTCCCGATGGCGCGCCACCGACTCTTCGCGCGTCGCCACCTCGAGCGACAAACTGTCGATTCGCATCTGCTGCTCGCGCAGTTCGCGCTGGCATTGCTGAATCTTCTCGTCGATCCCTTTGACCTGGCGTGCCTGAACTTCGACCCGACGTGCCTTGGCTTCCCGTTCGCGCCGCAACCCGGCAAGTTGTAGTTCTACAACCTGCAACCGGTGCAATGCGTCAAGCGTTTCACCCATTCCGTTTCCGTGGCCTCGCAGACCGCTGATTCGCCGGAACCAAAATATCCGGCCGACCGGAACGAACCATTATGCCGCGGGCGGCCGATTCCCGCAACCCCAAAAATCACGCCGCCGCGCCCGCGTGCCGCCCGCCGATCCGTTTCCGCTGCGCCCGCCGCCGTAGGCAAGAGATTATGGGCCTGTGGCTGATCCAGTCACGCCGGAGAGGCTGACCGAAGGCGAGAAGGCGATATCTGCTGTCGGCGGGGTCCGGGTGTTCGGAGCCCTGCCGTTGGATAGGCTCTCGCAAGTTATCCCAGCACGTCCACGTGCACGTGCCGGCGCATGTCCGCCACGGCTACGGGATCGAACCCCCCGGGAGTGGAATGAACCACGCTCGCGCTGGCAACCGCCAGCGCAAGTTCATAAGCATCGCTCGCGTCCTTTCCTTCCTTGCACCCCGCAAGGTAGGCCGCCAGCAGCGCATCCCCGCACCCCACCGTGCTCTTAACCTCCAGGTGGTGCATGTCGATGCGTCCGCGCATGACCACCTCGCCCCGAAACAGGTAGCCGCCCGCCGCGCCGCAGGTCACCATCACCGCCTGCATGGTGCCCGCCAGCCGCCGGCCGATGGCGAACAACTCATCATCCGAAGGCGGTTCATCGCCGCGGTTACCTTCGAACCCCATCATCGCCACCAGTTCGTCCACATTGGGGGCAATCAGCCAGAGTTTCTTGTCGCGAACCGCGTGCAGCAATTCGCCCGGGCCGTCCACCACCGCGAGCGCCCCTTTGCGTTGTACCATGTCCACCAGCCCGCAGACGTAATCAACCGAGACCTTGGGCGGCAGCGACCCGCCGAAGACAATCAGATTGTCCGGTCGAGTCAGGCGGTTCAGCTTGCTCCGCAGTCGCTCCAAGTCCCCGGGTGTCGGCGTCACCCCTTGATCGCGAATGTGCGTTTCAACGCCCGTCGCCGGATCGATGAGCGTGATGTTCTCCCGCGTGGTACCGTCCACCGCCAGAAACTGCGCCTTAACCAGCGTGTCTTCGAAGGACCGCTCGTAATCTTGCAGTTGCTCCTCGCCCACAAACCCGGTCGCCACGCTCGACACGCCCAGTGCCGAAAGCGTGCGCGAAACGTTGACCCCCTTGCCCGCCGGAACCCGCACCAGCAGCCGACCCTTCTGGTGGGCGCCGACCGTAAAGTCGCGCACCTCCAGAATCCGGTCGATTGCCGTGTTCAACGTAACCGTGACGATGGTGTTCATAGGAAGCAGACCCTTCCCTGATCATCAACGGCGGCGGCTCTCTCCGCGCAGGAAGCCGCCCCGGTTTCGCAAGGCGCACCGCCGAAGTCATTAGTGTACAGTTAATTCAAGCGCCGCGGGAGACGAT
>CAZMVD010000125.1:0-12116 GCA_964569425.1 uncultured Phycisphaeraceae bacterium | reverse complement strand
CATGTAGCGGGGCAACGTACCCACATCCTGACCGTATCCGGACGGGCCCCGCTCGGCATGGGAAGGATGCATACCTGATGTCACGGTATGCGACGATCCCATCTCCCTGATGGACACGGCTTCCCCCAGCCATTACGCTTCCCGGCATCGCGTTTCCTGTTGTTTCCTCGACGGCAAGCAAAGGAACCCATGCCATGATCTCAGCGATACGGTCGACTGTCGTGTTCGGTTGCCTCGCCGCAATTGCGGTACCCGCGGAGAATGCTCACATGGAGTCGACCAAACTGCACGATGCCTACGTGACCCGCTACCGGCCGCTGCTCATCGCGTCCAACCAGGCGTGGTGGCAGGCCAGCGTCTCGGGCAGGGATGCGGATTTCCAGAAACGAAAAGACGCCGAAAACGCCCTGGTCGAGCTGCACAGCGACCGCGAAGTGTTCGCGCGCCTCAAAGCCCTGCGCGACGGCGGCAAGGTCAGCGATGCGCTGCTGCGCCGCAAGCTGGACGTCATGTACCGCAGTTTCCTCCCCTACCAGGCCGACCCCGAACTGAGCAAGCGCATCGTCGAACTCGCCGCCGACGTCGAACAGATCTTCAACACCCACCGCAGCCTGGTCGACGGAAAACCCCTCACCGAGAACGAAGTCCGCGACATTCTCGCCGACTCACCCGATTCCGCCCTCGCCGAAAAGGCCTGGAAAGGCTACATGGCCGTCGGCGCCAAGGTCGACGCCAAACTCCGCGAATTGGTCAAACTCCGCAACGAGGTCGCCCGCAAACTGGGTTTCCGCGACTACTTCGCGCTGCAAATGGAAATCCAGGAACTCGACGAACAGGAATTGTTCAAGATCTTCGACGAACTGGACGAGATGTCGCGCGCCCCATTCGCCGCGCTGAAGCGCGACATCGACGCGCACATGGCCCGGCGCTTCGGTATTCCGGTCGATCAGCTTCGCCCCTGGCACACCGGCGATCTGTTCTTCCAGGAAGCACCCAACCTGGAGACCGTCAACCTCGACGAACTCGTCAAGAGCAAAGATCCCGTAAGGCTCGCCGCCGCTTACTACAAGGGCATCGGCATGCCCGTCGAGGACATTCTCGCCCGCAGTGACCTGTACGAAAAAGAGGGCAAGAGCCCCCACGCCTTCTGCACCAACATCAACCGCGCCGACGACGTCCGCGTCCTGTGCAACGTCAAACCCAACATGCGCTGGCTCGACACCGTCCTGCACGAACTCGGCCACGGCGTGTACGACAAGCTGATCCACCCGAATGTGCCCTTCGTGCTCCACGAACCGGCGCACATCCTCACCACCGAAGCCATCGCCATGCTCTTCGGGGCGCTGGCCAAGAACGAGGAATTCCTGACCCACGTGGTGGAACTGCCCGCCGAAGACGCGCCCGCCTACATCGCCGCCGCGCGCCGCAGCCTGCGCGCCGAAAAGCTCATCTTCAGCCGCTGGACACAGGTCATGCTCCGCTTCGAACAGGCTATGTATGGTAACCCTGACCAGGACCTGGGCGCCTTGTGGTGGAACCTGAAGAAGCGGTACCAGCTTCTCAACCCTCCGGACGAAACGTCACGACCGGACTACGGCGCCAAGATCCACGTGGTCGTCGCCCCGGTGTATTATCACAACTACATGCTCGGCGAACTGATGGCCTCGCAACTACACCACCACATGGCGAGCCACACCGTGAAAGTGGACGATCCCCGGAAAACCGCCTTCGTCGGTAGCCCCGCGGCCGGCGCGTACCTGACCGACGCCATCTTCAAGCACGGCAACCTGCTCCCCTGGAACAAGCTCATCGCCCAGGCCACCGGCGAACCGCTCACCGCCAGGTATTTCGCCGGCTTTTATGTCGATTAGGTCGCGCGGTACTGAGAGAAAGGCGATGAATCTCGCAGCGTGCCCGAACGGCGCCGGCGGGAGTCTCGCTGCCAAATGAGTGCCAGCACCCTGACCCCAATAAGAACACCGGCGTACCCGCGGTGGACACGCGGCGACCTCGACGGCTTCTTCGGCCTCATGGTCGACAACCTCGTCCAGGTGCTCCTGATAGTAGACCTGTGCAGCACGGTCGCCGGACTCCCGCCCGAACTGATCTACGCCCGGATTCTCCCCGGCGTGGCCGTCAGCCTGCTGGTCGGCAACCTGTACTATGGTTGGCAGGCGCGCCAGGTCGCACACCGCGACGGCAATGCCACCTGCACGGCACTACCCTACGGCGTCAACACCCCTTCCGTCATCGCCTTCGCCCTGTTCATCATGGCCCCCGTCTACCACACCTACCGCGGCGAACTCGGCGATCAGCAGGCCGGCACGCTCGCCTGGAAGGCCGGTTTGTTCGCCTGTCTGGTCAGCGGACTCATCGAACTCGCCGGCGCCTTCGTGGCCGAGCGGCTGCGCCGCGTCACGCCGCGCGCCGCCCTGCTCGGCGTGCTCGCCGCCGTGGGCGTCGCCTTCATCGCCGGCGATTTCGCCTTTCGTATCTACACCCGCCCCGCAATCGGCCTGCTCCCTCTGGCCATCCTTCTGCTCGCTTATTTCGCGCGCTTCCGGTTTCCCTTCCGCTTGCCCGGTGGACTGCTGGCCATGGCCGTCGGCACCGTCGCCGCGTGGGGACTCTCCACTTCTCCGGCCACCACCGCCCTTGACGCCGGAATGTCGCTTGACGCCGTCCGCGAGGCGACACGCCACGTCGGCTGGGTGCTCCCCTATTTCTGCGGCGCGGAACTCGCGTCCGTGCTCACCGATCCTGAGTTGATGCTCCGGTTTCTCACCGTGTCCATTCCCATGGGACTCCTCAGCGTGCTGGGATCGTTGCAGAACATTGAATCGGCCGAGGCGGGCGGCGATCGTTTTCCCACCGCCCCATCTCTGGCGGTCAACGGCATCGGCAGCATCGCCGCCGCCTTTTTCGGCTCCTGCTTCCCAACCACCATTTACATCGGCCACCCCGGTTGGAAAGCGCTCGGCGCGCGCTCCAGCTACTCCATTCTCAATGGCGTGTTCTTCACCGCGTGTTTCCTTCTCGGCTTAGGGCCGCTGCTTCGCGCCCTCATCCCCATTGAAGCCGGCGCCGCCATCGTCCTCTACATCGGACTCATCATCGCTGCCCAGGCGTTTCAGGCGACGCCGCGGCGACACGCCCCCGCGGTGGCGATGGCCTTCTTCCCCGCCATGGCCGCTCTGCTGGTCATGTACCTGCCGCTGTTCCTCGCCGACGCCGGCGCGACCCAAACGCTCGCCGACATGCTCCAGCGCCCCGCGAACGAGGTCATGGTGCCGTCGCTGCCCGGCATGGTCACCCTCGCCGGCGCCAACTCCGGCTGGCTGGTGGTCACGTTGATCCTCACCGCGGTCGGCGTGGCGCTGATCGAACGAAAATACCTCTCCGCCGCCGCTTGGTGCACCGCGGCCGCGCTGTTGACCGCGCTGGGCCTGCTGCACGCCTACCGCGTAGAGGGCAACGTCATCCGCGAACTTTTCCTCTGGCAGACGTCGGCCGGCGCAGCCGTCGTTTATCGCGCCTGGCCCATCGCCATTGCCTACGCCGCCGCCGCAGCGATCTTCGCCCTCGCGCACCTCGCGCCACGAGAACAGTCAGAATCGGGTTGCTGATTTGAGTTTGCCGCGCGCTTCGGAACGTGCTTCCCCGGCGCGATGCAGAACCAGGAGGTCGATCGGCGATGCCACGCGCGCACCCTTAAGATCGACTCAATTCCTCCGCGCGCACCCAGTTGGCTTCACTGGCCTGGCGATATTCTTCAAGTTGCCTGGAGAAGTAATCGGGCAACGCCGCGCCCAGCACGCCGAACGCCAGCACGGCCAATCCGCCGGGAATCAGCAAACACATTGGTTCGGTGGGGCCGAGCATCGCGGTGCCGACAGCCCCGATCCAGAACGGAACCCACCCGATCAGAAACCAATGGCGGTAGAGCTTGGCACGTTGAATGACGAACGGATTATCGATGACCTCGGCAATCCGTTGCATGTGTCGCGTCCAATGCCAATGCCCGATGGCGCCGATGACACCCAAGGGCGAACCAACGAGCGCCAGCTTCATTGCCAGGGAACCGTTATCAGCCACCAAAGTTGCAATGGTCAGGACCAAGCTGAGTGGAAGAAGAACGACACAGAGCCGTGAAATACGGCGCGAAGAATGGAACGGTTCATCCGGGAATATGGCGCCATGTGGTGTCGCAATCATCCAGGCCGCATGACAGGTTGCCCCAATGAAATACACCACCGGCACCGCGAAGACCGCGACCAGCCACGGACTCTTCGATATCCTCTCCACCACAGAGGCAATGATCCCAAGCCATACAAGAACGGTTGCCGATTGCTTCAATCGCGCGCATCCCTTCGCGACCGCATTCAGCCAATGCGGGTCAATCACCGCCCATAGTTCACCCAACAATGAGATGCTGACTGGCGCGTGGCACTCAGGACAGTGCCCGTCCCCCGCCAGACCGCGAACGTTGTACCCGCACCGCCGGCACGGAACATCATGCTCTACGGTTTCGAAGGCGGGTTCGTCCATAGCGCCACGCGCCGTTGTCCACCGATAGGTTTGAGAAATTTCGACTACGCCACCAAGATCGATCGATCCAGGCACACGTCCTAATCACGTCAACCAGATGACGCCCACGGCTGTCAGCTTCACCCGCGTGTGGGGCGGCATGCCGCGGCGTGCACTAACCCACTCGCCGCTTTCGTGCCACGAGCGCGAGCCCTCCGAGTAGCAGCAGTGCTGCCCCCGGCTCCGGCACGGCGGGAGGCGTCTGGCCAAAGCGGATCGAGTCCATCCCGATGTTGTCCTGAATGTTCGGCGCCAGGTTCGACAGATCCACCTGCAAGAGCAGCTCGGGCGCTGAGAGCGGCGCCGCGAATGCGAAAGTGGTGCGCCGCGCGCCGGACAGGTCGCCCTCGACCAGCACATTGGTCTCGGAATACAGCGTGGTCGCCCCCCCGAAGACCGAGACGCCGGCAATGACGTAATCCTGACCGAAACCGGCCAGATCGAAGCCGTACAGGTCGACGGCATATCCCGGTGCCGCGGTGAAGAGAACATTGAGCGTGGGCGACCCGGCGATCCCCGGTCCTTCGCCGAAGATCACGTTCACCAGGTCGCCATAGCCAGTCTGCCAGAGGCTCACCCGCGGGTCGCTGGGGCCCCCGTCTCCGTAAATCTCGAGGCTGACGTTCGGTGTGAAGCCCTCTCCGCCGTCACCATAGGTGAAAAAGCCGCCGGGGACCGCCATGACCGCGCTAGTCACGTTGTCGCCGTAGTCGCCCGGTAACCGCCCGCCGCTCGACGTCGGCTGAACGGTCGTCTGCCCCGCCGCGTCGCGCTCCTGGTCGAAGAGCAGAATCGTGGCCACCGCGGGGGTCGAGACACCGGCTGATACGTCGACCACAAACCCCAGCATGAGTATTCGGATAGAGATGCGACGCATGATTGTCTCCCTTGCTCGTTACCCGATGGCCCGTTCCCGTACGGTCAGTTTAACCGAGATTATGCCCGAAGGGTATCGGCCGGCACTTCGCTTGGCGACTTGGCAAGCCAGGTAGGTCGTGCTCATCGCAACCGCAACTCATTGTTTGCACCATCCGACCCTGTGGGCGGGTTTGGCCGGTTTTGACTGTCCGATGACAGCATGCTACTTATTACTCGTGCCAGACTCACCGGAATTGTTCGTCCTCGCCGGCCCCAACGGTGCTGGCAAGACCACGGCCGCCTCTGCCATTCTTCCCAAGCGCTTCCGAACCAACCGGTTTCTAAACGCCGACGAGATCGCCAAGGCGCTCGCGATCGCCTCGTCGATCGAAGCAGGACGCATTATGCTCAAACGGATGCACGAACTACGGGACCGCCGTGAGACCTTTGCATTCGAAACAACGCTCGCCGGCAAGTCTAATGTGCGGTTCCTGGTCGAGGCACGGAGCGCCGGTTACCGCATTCATCTTGCCTACGTCTGGCTTTCGAGCGTCGAACTTGCCAAAAAACGAGTTGCCGTTCGGGTCCAACGCGGCGGACACGACATCCCGGTTGAAGACATCGAACGTCGCTACTACCGAGGCCTCAAGAACTTCTTCGGACCCTACCAACCGCTGGCAAACCGCTGGGTTCTGTGCGATAATTCAGGTAGACGACTTGTGGTGGTCGCCCGTGGCCGGCCAGGTGAAGCGCCGACTATCTACGACCAGAAACGCTTTGAATGGATACGAAATGCAGCCCAGCAACACTGAAGAAGCCCTCCTCGACCGTCAGATGGATGAAATCTGTCAGGGCTTGGTTGAGGCCGTCGATCGTGAAATCGCAGCACTCCAACGGGAAGGCCTCCCGATCTACGTCGCCGAGAACGGAAGGATTGTAGACTTGCAGATGACCGATTCACTTGACGACCCCACGCAATAGACCCTTGGCACACCCCTTCGCCTCAAGCGCCAATGGTACGAGCGTCCTAGGGCGGGCTTTGCCCGCCGCGACTCATTTCTTGCACAATGGCGGCCGGCGCCGGTCCTACTTTTTCGCGGCATCGCGGCGCGACTTCCGTGGATCGCCTATCTTCTCGGGATGTTCCGCCTGGAGCCTCCGGATCGCTTCGAGTATTCTTCCCGGGTCGTTGTCGTGCTCCGCCCAAAGCTGACGACGCCGCTCCCGTACTTCGTCAATTAGGGGATCAGGAAAATCTTCTGGTTTGCCGGCCATGTCATCTACTCCCACCAGAGCATGTCGGGGGTCACGATTCGCGGCGTAAACAGAGACAATCGCCGATTGACGGCCGCCAGGTGATCAACCTTGTTCGGATTGGCCAAATGCCGAATGTTCCAGGTCAACAGGAAATCCAATTCTCGAACGCTCGCCGTGGCCAGGTGCAACGCGTCGCCTTTCACGTCAGCCGGCACGAGACGTTCATCGATGTATCGCTGGGCCACGCCCATGATTTCCTCGTCGATGGCCAATCGCGGCAACCCCTCCATCAGTGCGATCGCCTCCTGCTGCCCCGGCCACGTGCCGGCGCGCAGTTCCAGGATCACTCCGTCCGACGTTGCAACTTCGTAGTACGAAAGCTGCTGCTGCCACCATTGTCGCGTGATTTCGCGTCGATAGACGCTGCCCGAATCGGCGCGTGTGCTCACGAACGCGCTGGGGACGCTTGTCTCGACAAAGACGCTTGCTGCCATGTTCTGATGCCGTGTTCGCCGCTGGCTTTCAACAAGACGTAGCGCGCGGGCTATGCCCGCCGCAACTCAATTTGCACAATGGCGGGCAGAGCCCCGCCCCACTTCTTTACTGTCCACCCGCTACCCCCTGCACCGGCGACGTTTCCGATTCGCCCTTCGCCATTCGCACCCGCTCGATTCGCCTCCAAAATCCGGCTGCGCCCCCGGCGAACGGCGCCGCGCATCGCGCGCGAAGCTACGCCACCGTTATCCCCCGATCCAGGTACACATCCTGAATCACGTTCAGCAGCTTCACCCCTTCGGCCATCGGCCGCTGAAACGCCTTGCGACCCGAGATCAGCCCCGTGCCCCCGGCGCGCTTGTTGATCACCGCCGTCCGCGCCGCGTCGGCGAAATCGCTCGCCCCGCCCGATTCGCCGCCCGAGTTGATCAGCCCCATCCGCCCCATGTAGCAACCCACCACCTGGTAGCGCGTCAGCTCGATCGGATGGTTCGGCGCCAGCTTCTCGTACACCAGCTTGCTCGTCTTCGAGAAGTTCAACGCCGTGAACCCCCCGTTCACCGTCGCCTGCTTCTGCTTGATGATGTCCGCTTCGATCGTCACCCCCAGATGGTTCGCCTGGCTGGTCATGTCCGCGGCCGTGTGATAATCCACCCCGTCCTTCTTGAACGCGCTGTTCCGCAGATAGCACCACAGCACCGTGGCCATGCCCATCTCGTGCGCCTCGTGGAACGCCTCGCTTACTTCCTGAATCTGCCGGGCCGATTCGTCGGAGCCGAAGTAGATCGTCGCCCCCACGGCCATGGCCCCCATCTCCCACGCCTGCCGCACGTTGGCGAACATGATCTGGTCGTACTTGTTCGGATACGTCAGCAGCTCGTTGTGATTCAGCTTGACCAGGAACGGAATCTTGTGCGCATACTTCCGCGCCACGGAACCCAGCACGCCCAGCGTCGATGCCACCGCGTTGCACCCGCCCTCGATCGCCAGCCGCACGATGTTCTCCGGGTCGAAGTACAGCGGATTGGGCGCAAACGACGCCCCGGCGCTGTGCTCAATCCCTTGATCCACCGGCAGAATCGAGAGGTACCCGGTGCCCGCCAGCCGCCCGTGGTTGAAGATGGCATGCAGCGCGCGCAGCGCCCGGATCGGCCGGTCCGACTGCGCCATCACCCGGTCGATGAAATCCGGCCCCGGCAGCGTCAGCATCGACTTGTCGACGCCCTTGCACTGATAGCCCAACAACGACTCCGCCTCGCTCCCCAACAGGTCCGAAATGGCGCTCATCGAAGCTCCTCCTCCAACAAAAAACAGACAGGTCTCACGCCCTGGTTCAGCCGTCCCATCGTACCCGCCCGCGCAGCCCCCCGCAAAGTCCGCCACGCCTCCTGCCTGGCGAAGGAACCCCGCAGGAATCGGCGAAGGGCCTCCGCAGATAATCGGCGAAGGGCCTCCGCAGAATCTGGCGAAGGAACCCCGCAGGATTTGGCAGAGGGACCCCGCAGGGGTCCACGCTAATAGCCGGGGGTTAAGCGCAGCGCAACCCCCGGTAACCGGCCCGATTGGTGCTCGACCCCGCAGGGGTCGTCGTATCCCGGAATTCAAATCCCGCACGGCAAACGCCTGCCCGTTTCTTCACAAACCAATGGTGCGATGGCGTACGACGACCCTTGCAGGGTAGCCATGGCCGTCGCGGTACCGTACCGCGAGTGACAACGAGCGGTCATGCTCGATCGCTCCATGGCTTTCGCCGATCGGGATACCCCCCTGAATCCCCCCTTGTGAAGGGGGGAGGGCGGGGCCGGATTGACCGTCGCGGGTGGGTTCGTGGGTTCGTGCGTTCGCCGCTCAACTTCGGCGCGTCGACGGGTGGGGAGGCGTGGGGTATGCTTGCCGGGGCCGATTGACACCTTCACGCTGGAACAATCTGCGAGCCTGCGCCCGTGCATGAAAACAGTTCAATGACTGCGACGCCCGCAACCAAAGACCGCTGGTGGCTGTGGTCACTGCTCGCGGCCGTCGCGGCGATGTTGCAGGCCCTGCTCGTCTGGCACTTCCCGCGCAGCGTCTGGTCCTGGCTGCCGCTGGTCGGCGCCGCCGTGTTCATCGCCATGATGTACCGCCACCCGGCCACCTGGTATCGGCGGATGAGCCGCTATTGCCTCTGGGCCGCTCTCGCCTCGGGCGCCGCGCCGGCCCTCAATTTGTTCATCGACGTGCCGTCGCTGGGCTGGCTGCAACTGGCAGTGGACAACTCGCCGTGGCTGGCGGGGTTGTTCGTGCTCGCGGCGATGGTCTTCGCCTGGATTGATGAGCGATCTCGGAACCCGATACCGGTCCCACTTCCCCATTCCAATTCCGCACAGCCGTAGGGCGGGCTATGCCCGCCGCAACTCATTGTTGACCAATGGCGGGCGGAGCCCGCCCTACTTCTTCATTCGCCATTCTTGATTCGCCATTCGCCATTCGTCGCTTGCGTCCCCGTGGCCGCGCCATCAGCCAGTTGCCAGCCGCAAAGCGCTGCGGTACCTTGCGCGCTCGGGCCGATGGTCGACGTCCCTGGCGTCAGGGTCGCTTCTGGGTTGGCCCGGGTCGAAAGGAGCCGCCCCATGGTCGATGAAGACCTGGCCGTGGAACAGGATGACGTCGAGGGTGAAGAGAACCCGCTAGAGGACGACTCGCAGGAGATCGTCGGCGCGGACGAGCCCACCAAAGAAGAGCGCCTGATGGCCGTCCTCAAGGAGGCCATCATTGTCGAACTGAAGGAAATCGGTGCCCTGCGCCTCAAGCTCACCATCACCATTCCGCGCGAGACCATCGACGAGCGGATGACCGAGGAATTCGCGGAACTGCGCCGCGACGCGCTGATCCCCGGCTTTCGCAAAGGTCACGCGCCGCTGCGGCTGGTCGAGAAGCGCTTCGCCTCCGACGTCGGCGATCAGCTCAAGAGCCAGCTTTTTGCCAACGGCTACCTCGCCGCGGTGGAGAAAGAGGACCTCGATCCGCTGGGCGATCCGCTGTTCTTCGTCAAGGTCAGGGAGCCCGGCGCGACGCGGACCGACGAAGACACCGAATCGGAAAAGCTCCTGTCGCTCGACAAAGCGCTCGACCACCTCGAGCTGCCGCGCGAAGGCGCGCTCACCTTCTCCTGCGAAATGGAATTGCGGCCCAAGTTTGAACTGCCGGAACTCAAGGGCATACCCGTTCGCAAACCCAGGGTGGCCATTACCGACGAGCAGATCAACGCCGAGGCTGAGCGCATCCGCATGTATGCCGCCGACCTGGCACCGGTCGAGGGGGGCGTCATCGAGCCCAACGACCGACTGTATGTGGCCGTGACCATGACCGCCGACGGGCGGCAGGTGCACAGCGACGACAACCTCGAACTGCCGGCGCGCGACATGATGTACCGCGGCATTCCGCTGGAGGGGCTGGGGGCGGTGCTGGTCGGCAAGAAGTCGGGCGACGTCGCCACCCTGACGGCGACCATTCCCGACGACTACACCGAAGATGTGGCGCTGCGCGGCAAGCAGGCGACGTTCGAGTTCACCATCAACGAAGTCAAACGCTGGACCCCCCCACCGCTGTCGGAAGAACTGATTAAGGATTTCGGATACGACAGCGAAGAGGAGATGCGCAGCGAAATCCGCGGGCGGCTGGAAGCCTCGGCGTTTCAAACGGCCGACCGCGTCATGAAGGAGCAACTCGGCAACCACCTCGTGGAGCAGACGGCCTTCGAGATTCCGCAGGGGTTGTCCGAACGGCAGACGGAGCGCACCCTGACGCGCCGCCGCATGGAGATGTTGCGCGCCGGCGTGCCGGAATCGCAGGTGGACAACATGGCGAATGAATCGCGCGACAAGGCCCGGGCGCAGGCGGTGCGCGACCTCAAGCTGTTTTTCATCCTAGAAAAAATCGCGAAGGACTGGGACGTCACCGTGCCCGAGGAAGCGATCAACGGCGCCATCCATCAGTTGGCGGCGCGCTCCGGCAAGCGATTTGACCGGGTGCGCGACGAACTCAGCAAAGGCGACGGGCTGACCATGCTCTACCTGGGCCTGCGTGATGACCTGATCCTGGGGCGGCTGCTGGATGACGCGGCCGTCACCGAGGCCGAGGATTCCGCCGGTGCGAGCGCGGCCGGCGACGCGACTTGAGAAGGCGGTTTGCCGGTTCCCATAACCGAGGGTACTTGGAAGGGCGCCGAAAGCGGCGCGGCGGCAATTTCGCGGTGACGACGAATCGACTTTTTGCCGACATGAAAGGGTACGCTTCGCCGCGACGGGAAGTCCGGGGCACTGCGGAGCGGCCGATAGTATTCGCCCCGCGGGGTACTTGGATAACGAAAGAGCACGGGCCGCCGTCAACCGAAAATGGCATGGGCTGGCGGAACGGCCGCTGAACATCACCGGCGCTCCTGGCGGGGCGCCGCTGGCTAGCAGAGGAATGGATTCATGCAAGAATGGCACGCGCCCCCCGGCGTATTCAACCAGTACCCGCAGTATCAGCGTACCCGGGAAATGTCGCTTACCGACATGCTCCTGGAGAATCGCATTATCTTTCTGGCGGGCCCGATCGTGGAGCGCACCGCGAGCATCATCATCCAGCAACTGCTCTATCTGCAGTCCATCCGCCGCAACCAGGACGTGCACCTGTATATCAACTCGCCGGGCGGGCTGGTGGATCAGACGCTGGCCATTTACGACACCATGCAGTTCATGGGTTCGGAAGTGGCGACCTATTGCATCGGCCAGGCGGCCAGCGGCGCGGCGATCATTCTGATGGCGGGCACCAAGGGCAAGCGCTACATATTGCCCAACGCCAAGGTGATGCTGCACCAGCCCTACGGCGGCATCACCGGGCAGGCGGAGGATATCCGCATTCAGGCCGAGGAAGTGCTGCGCGACAAGCAGCGCCTT
>CAZMVD010000124.1:0-12160 GCA_964569425.1 uncultured Phycisphaeraceae bacterium | reverse complement strand
CGTACCACCATCATGAAGGTGGATGCCCTCGGATGGAAGATACAAGGCACGAAGGCGGAATGCCGAATGCCGAGGGGCAACAAGGCAATGAGGCAGCAAGGCAACAAGGCAACGAGGCAACAAGAGAAATCAGAAAGGCCGAAAAGTCGAAAAGTCGAAAAGTCGAAATGGGGAGGCGAGGGGGGAATCAGGCGTTGGGGGGGGAGTGGCCGTGTTCGAAGGCGAGGACGCGGGTGACGAGGCGGCGGTGGGCGCCGACGAGGTCGCGGCAGATGAGGTTGGTGCGGCGGTCGAGGTCGCGGCGCTCGCGGATCATGCGGCGGACCAGTTTGCGGAGTCGGCGGGTGCGGGCGGCGCGGCGGCGGCGGATGGCCAGCGCACGCAGCGCGGCGGCGGCGGAACTGATGAGGTCGTCGATGGGTGCGTCGTGGGCGAACACGTCGTGGACGCCGATGCGCATGGCTTCGAGGAGTTCGTCGGCCGTGGGTGAGTCGGCCAGGAGGATGACCGGCCGGGTGCTGAGCGCGCGAAGGCGGCGCGCGAGGTCAAGGCCGGACATGTCCGGAAGGCGCGCGGCGACCACGGCGAGGTCGCGCGGGCGGATGAGTTCGTCGTCGAGGCACGCTTCGCCGGTGGCGACGCAGGTGAGCTGGGCGGCGAGACGGCGCGCGAGGGGAGCGGCGATCGCTTCCAGGCGCGGGCCGAAGGGCTCGACGATGATGATGCGCGCGGGGCGCGGTCGGTTACGCGGGCGGGGTTTCATTGGGGACACCGCGAGGAGAATGGCGAATAGCGAATAGCGAATAGCGAATGAGGGAAAGGCACGAAGGCACGCAGGCACGAAGGCACGTAGGCACGGAAGGACGAAGGGGATGGCGAATGGCGAATCGTCGGGGAGGCGGGCAGAGCCCGCCCTACGCGCCGGCGAAAAGCGAATGGCGAATCGAATGGCGAATGGCGAATAGCGAATAGCGAATGAGGGGACAGGCAGCAAGGCAACGAGGCAACGAGGCAACAGAGGGTGGGACGCGGGGCGAGGGTCGGGGAGGCGGGCAGAGCCCGCCCTACGCGCCGGCGAAAAGCAAATAGCGAATCGAATGGCGAATGGCGAATCAAGAATGGCGAATGGACTGGCGAATGGGCGGTGGTCAGGATTGGGGAGCGCGCGCGGGGAGCTCGAGGGTCACGCGGGTACCTTCGTGGAGTGTGGATTCGAGCCATAGGGCGCCGCCGTTGATTTCCGCAAGTCGGTAGGCACGCGAGAGACCCAGTCCGCGTCCGCGACCTGCCGGCCGGTGGGAGAAGAAGGGGTCGAACGCGTGCTCGCGCACTTCGGGGCTCATGCCCGCGCCGCGATCTTCGACCACCAGGCGTACGGTCTCATCGGATGCGCGCGAGGGCGAGTTAATCAGGATCTGCGGGCGGCTGGCGTGGGAGGCCTCGACGGCGTTTTGCACGAGGGCGTCGAGGATGTCGGCCAGTTGGCCGGCGTCGGCGTAGACGGTGGCGAAGGCGTCGGTGAGGGTCAGGCGGAGTTCGGCATCGCCGAGGTGAAACTGCTGGCGCCAGCGCTGGCAATGTGCTTCGAGACACTGGGAGAGCTGTTGGCACTGGGGGCGGGGGGGGGCCGGTTTGGCGAAGGCCATCAGGTCGGTGACGATGTGGGACGCGGTGCGGACCTGCTCGACGACGGTGGCGAGCGCGCGCTGCTGTTCGGGGTCGGTGCTGTTCTGGAGCAGCAATTGCGCCCTGCCGGAGATGACGGTGAGGGGCGTGTTGATTTCGTGGGCGGCGCCGGCGGCCATCTGGGCGACCATGGCCACGGAGCGGGCGCGGACCAGATCGCGCTGGGTGGCTTGGAGTCGGCGGTGGAGGTCGAGCAGCTCCTGGTTCATCTGCTCGACCTGCGCACGGGCGCGGACGGCCTCGAGCGGCTGGCGGATGGCGGCGGCGAGCGAGCGCCATTCCTCCTGCGCCGGCAGAAAGCGGGCGAGGGCGGCTTCGTCGAGGGCGAAGAGCAATCCGGCGGAGAAGTCTTCGCCGGAATTCAGCGGCACCAGCCACAACGGCGCGGCGGGCAACGAACCGGTGCAGCGATGCCAGATATCATCGGCGGCGGCACAGGCGCGGACGCAGGCGCGATCGGCGCCCAGCGCGCTGATGGCGTGCAGCAGGTCGCCGTTCGATTCTCCATGGAGTTCGACGACGTGGTTGGTGTTCGGGAACCCGGCGAGGCCGACGTGGAGACACTGATAGCTGCGATCGACGGTGAAGGCGATGGCCTGATCGGCGTTGAGCATCTGCCGGACGCCGGCGGCGGCGGCGGCGCAGATGTCGGCGGGCTCGGCCTGATCGACGGGGACGCCGGCCAGTTGGCCGAGGGCGGTAAAGAACCGCGAGCGCACGTCGAGCCGGGCGTTGGCTTCCAGGAGGTCGCGGTTGAGGCGGCCGAGTTCGCGGTTGGCATCGACGACGGAGCGGGCGTAGAGGTTGCGCGCTTCGTCATCGTCCATGTCGATGAGCGCGCAGTAGGGGCCCATGCGTTGGGGGAGTTGTTCGATGAGCCGGGTGACGGATTCGGGTCCGACGCCGAGGGCGGCGAGTGCGGCGTCGCCATCGACGTCGTCGCGATAGCCGGAGAATCCCAGTCGGTGGCGGCGCGCGAGCAGGTCGGCGGCTTGTACGCAGCGGATCATGGCCTGGTGCGGCACGCTGGCGGGAAGAGAATCGGGGGGCTGATGGTGGAGCCAGGCGCAATCCACTACGACGCCGGGGAGCCCCCAGCGGGTGAGGAGCCGCCGGGCGGCGACGGTGTGATCGAGTCCGTAGACTTCGCGTTCGGCATCACAAATGCACTGGCGGTCACGATCGACGCGCTCAACCACGCGGGCGTAGCTCTTGGGAAAGCGTGCGTCGAGGGCGATCTTGCCGATGTCGTGGAGGAGTCCGCAGACGAAAGCATTGCCGGCGGCGGCGCTGCGGCGGCCGGTTTCGGCAATACCTTCGGCGAGGCAGGCGACGGCGAGATTGTGCTTCCACATTTCGCGGCGCACGGCGACGGCGCGATGCTGATCGGCGGGGGCGCGGAGGGTTTCGAAGATTTCGACGGAGAGCACGGCGTTGCGCACCGCAGCGTATCCGAGCAGGGTGACGGCGCGGGCGATGGTCATGCCGGACGATGGGACGCCGAGACTTGCGCGGCTGACCATCCGAAGAATGGCCGCGGTGAGGGAGGCGTCGGATTCGATCAGTGATACGACCTGCTGGATGGAGGATTCATCGGAAGCGGTCAGTGCCAGCAGTTGGGCGGCGGCGGCGGGCAGGGTGGGCAGGCGGTCGAGCTCGACCAGAATGAGCGTGGCGCGTTCCTGCGCCGATGGTTGCCCGGGCGCGATTGCTGTCAGGTTGGCCGCCATACACAATTCCGTGGCGCAACGTGCGCAGCCCTTTCCCACACGAGCGACGGTCGAGCCGGCCGGAGCGGCGGCCTGGATTATGCCGCGTTGACTTCGAGGGCAATCCGTCCGATGACCTCGTTGATGTCGAACGGTTTGCGGATGAACTCGTCAGCGCCGGCGGCGGTGAGTTCCCTGATTTCATCCGGATCCGCCACGCCGCTGACCACGATGATGCACATGTGTTCGTAGTTGGGGTTCGCGCGAATCGTCCGACACACGGCCGTACCGTTGATATCGGGAAGTTTGTAATCAAGCAATATGACGTCGGGACGAAACTGCTCCGTGAGAATGCCGGCCTGATAACCACTGGTGGTGGTCCGAAAATCAAATCGTCCATCGCGCTCGAGCAGTTCGGTGAACATTTCGATGATGGCTTCGTCGTCGTCGACGACGAGCACTCGCCGTTTGCCGTTGCCGAGCTGGTCCTGGGGGATGCCGTTGGCCTTCATGAAGGCGATCAGGGCTTCGCGCGGGATTCTGCGGAACCTGGATCCGGGAACGCGAAACCCCTTAAGCCGTCCGTTGTCGAAACAGCGAATAACCGTTTGCTGCGATATTTTGCAGATCGCGGCCACTTCGCCCGTCGTGTACACATTCTTGTATGCATCATTCATGATTGTCCCTTCCTGGGTCTTCCCGGTCAGCGGTCCATGCCTTAACCCTGTTACGCATTTTGTCCATGTTCCCGATGTTGCCTATACGATACAATCCGAACTCGTAAGTGTCAATGATAAATTGAATCCGTAATGGATCATTTCCTGTCGATTCCGTACGGGGCATCGGGACGTGGTTGGGCGGGTCGCCAGCGAGGGCGGGGGGCAAGTCCCCAGGCGATTGATGTTAAGGATGGCTGATGGGGTGCGAGGCCTGTAGAGGCGCGGCGGGCGGTGCGACAGCGCGAATGCGGGGCAGGCGAATCCCGCGGCCGGTTTTCTGCCCGGGTGACAGCCTGGTGGCGATGTTGTTACCCGGACAGTGTGGCTTCGGCGTCGGCCACTTTTTCAGGGAGGCGCGCTCGTATTCCTTCGAGCTGGTCAGTGGTGATTCCGATGTTGTCGAGCATTTCCTGGGTGTAGTTGCCACCATGGGCGGTGAGATAAAAGCCCAGTTGTTCCTGGCAACACATGATGTCGGCCATCTGGATGACCATGGCGAGGTTGCGCAGTTCGGGGCTGAGCGCTTCCGGGTTGTGGTGAAATCCAACGGAGGCGCGGAGATGGCGCGGGAACTTCCACTTGGTGGTGAGCCCGACGCCGAAGGCCTGATGGTCGGCGCCGATGATTTCGCGTTCGAGCGCGAGGAATTCGCCTTCGCCGGCGGCGCAACGGTTGATGACATCGGCGAACTGTTCGGGGTAGGCCTGGCGTTCGACCATGGTGCCGATGTCGTGAATCATGCCGGCGACGAAGATCTCATCGGGCATGCCGGGATGGGGGGACGCTTTGGCGATATCGTGCGCCGCGACGGCGACGGCCACGCTGTGGCGCCAGAGGTCGGCGGCGCTGAACTGCTCGGAGACGCGGCGGCCTTTGAAGAGTCGGGCGATGGAGGCGGCGATGGCGAGGTTCTTCACCGCGGACAGGCCGAGGAGGATGATGGCGCGATCGACGCTGGCGACCTGTCCAGGCAAACCGTAGAACGCGGAGTTGACGACCTTGAGCACTTTGACGGAGAGCGCGGGGTCGTTCTTGATGACTTCGTGCAGGTCGCGCGCGGTGCTCTTGGGGTCTTCGACGATCTGGATGATGCGGATGGTGACTTCGGGCAACGTGGCGATGTCACCGATGGCGGCGAGGGCCTTATCGACGACGGCTTTGGCAGTATCGACGGTCTCAACGGACATAACGGCTCCTCGTCGTGCGTGGTCGCGGGTCGGCGCGGCTGCGGCGCTTCCGTTGCGGGTTTATCGTCCGCCCCCCGAAAGGGCATTAGGACCCACGGAGGGCGCTGGGTTCAGCGCGTCTTGCGGCGCAGGGCTTCATCGAGTCGTGCGCCGGCCAGGATCGCGGCGATTCTCGGACCGACGGGGCGGCGCCCGTAAAGTACCGCCTGTTGCGGCCGCACGCGCAGGCGCAGCGCCCGTTGAATGGCCCGTTGAAGGGAAGTGTACGATTCGTCGGCGTCGATGACGGCGGGGCCGTTGGGCTCGCGGCCCTGCTGGCGGTCGCCGACGTTGACCGCGGGGGTGCCGGCGGCGCCGGCTTCGATGATACCGCTGGAGGAATTTCCCACGATGACGTCGGAAGCGATGAGAAGCTGGAGATAGGCATCGTGCGCGAGGGAGGGCACGAAGCGAACGTCGTGCGCGGGTTGCGCGGCGCAGTAAGCGTCGATGGCCGCGAGAATGCCGGTGTGTCCGCGGTCGGTGTTGGGGGCGAGGATGGTGGTGCGGAGATCCAAGCTGCGGACGGCGCGGAGGATGTCGGCCATGGCGCGGCGTTCGCGTTCGGGCGGGCGGCCGGTGGGGTGGAAGGCGACGAGGGCGTGGTTGGTGCGCGGCTTGGGGAAGGATTGTGCGGCGGCGAGGGCGCGGAGGCGGTCGAGGCCGGGGGCGCCGACGAAGTAGACGCGGCGGGCGGGTTCGCCGAGGGCGATGATGCGGCGGCGCGCGGCGGCGGTGGCGGCGAAGTGAAGGTGGGCGAGCTTGGTGATGGCGCCGCGGAGGGTGTTGTCGAGGTCGCCGGGGGCGGATTCGCCGCCGTGAAGGTGGGCGACGAAGCGGCCGGTCGCGACGGCGGCGAGCGCGCCGGCGAGGGCCTCGATGCGGTCGCCGAGCACCACGGTGACATCGGTTTGACACTTTTCGAGGGCGGCGGCGATGCCGGAGACGCCGCGGGCGAGGCCGCGGGCCTGGTCGAGCGGGTGGTCGTCGCCGCGCTGCATGGGCACACGGGCGGCGATGGGGCGGCCGTCCTTGACGATCTGACGCACGGTGGAGCCGAAGCGGCGAAGCAGGTGCATGCCGGTGACGATGACGTCGAGGTGCAGGTCGGTGCGGGCGGCGACGGCATCCATGACGGGGGTGAGGAGGCCGTATTCGGCGCGGGTGCCGGTGACGACGGCGATGCGGCGAGGGCGGATTGGGGATTGCGGATTGGGGATTGCGGATTGGGGATTGGGGATTGGGGTTTTCGGATCGTGGATTGACGGGGAGGAGTGTGCGAACATTGGCGATACTTCAAAGACCAAGTGCCAGGCCAAGGGCACGGTTTGCCGCAGGACGAGCGACGAAACGATGCCCGGCATCTTATCGGCCCTGGATTCCTTTCACCAGCGAGCACTCGACTCGGGCTCAAGTCTCATGCCCGACGAAAAACTGTGACGCACGCCGGTCCGCGGATATTGTCATCGGGACCGTGGGCTCTTGCCCCGAGACTTCGATCCACTGTCTACCAACCGCAATCCGCAATCCGCAATCCGAGATCCTTTTCATTCGACCATCTCCCATGTCAGGACAGTGTCACTCTGAATATCGCGGCGGGCGCGGCGGCCGAGGAGGCGGGGCAGGTCGGCGGGGGCGATGCCGGTGCCGGGGCGCTTGAGGATGAGCAGGTCGGCGGTTAGCGCGGTTCCGGCGGCGACGGCGCGGGCGGTGGTGACGCTGCGGCCGGCGGCGCGGCGCACCTCGGCTTCGATCGGGCTCAAACCTAGTTCGCCGTTGCCCAAGGCGGTCTGGGCCGATCGGACGTTGGCGATGTAATCGGCGAGTTCAGCGGGTGAGAGGGACATGGCGTGGTCCGGGCCGGGGGCGCTGCGGTCGTGGGTGAAGTGCTTCTCGATTAAGCACGCGCCGGCCATGACGGCCCAGGCGCCGGTGTGGGTCGAGGTGCTGTGGTCGCTGAAGCCGGCGGGGACGTTGAAGGTCGCGGCGAGTTCGTGGATCGCGGCGAGGTTGAGGGCGGACAGGGGGGCGGGATAGGCGCTGACGCAGTGGAGCAGGATGAGTCGTTCGGCGGCGGCGTGGTCGCGAAGGAATGATACGGTGCCGGCGATTTCTTCGCGGGTGGCGGCGCCGATGGAGACGATGAGCGGCAACCCTGTAGCGGCGGCGGCGGTGAGAAGGGGGACGTTGGTCAAGTCGGTGGAGGCGACCTTGACGGCCGGGGCGCCCAGCGCGGCGACGCGGGCGACTTCGGGGACGCCGAAGGGGGTGGCGAGGAAATGGATGCCGCGGTTCTGACAGTGCCGCGCGATGGCACGGAATGCGTCGTCGCTCAGTTCCAGCCGGGTCAGCATGGCGCGCTGATCGTGTTCGCCGGTGGCGGTTTGCTGGTAGGCGGCGGTGGGCGTTGCGGCGGAGACGAGATCGGCGGCGCGGAATACCTGGAACTTGACCGCGTCGGCGCCGGTGGCGGCGGCGATATCCACGAGTTGGATGGCCTTTTCGAGTGAGCCGTCGTGGTTGACGCCGGCCTCGGCGATGACGAAGGTCGGGTGGCCGCGGCCGATGGGGCGGTTGGCGATTCGGACGGAAGGAGGGGAGACCGGCCGGAAAGACGGTCCCAAAGCGCACCGGCTGGAAGCCGGTGCCACAGGCGGCTGGGAAGCCGGTGCCACAGGGGATTGGGAAGCCGGTGCCACACCACGCCGACTTTCCGGCAGTTCGTGTTCTTTCGGTCGGTCGGCGTGCCGAAGGACGGCCTCGGCCGTGAGCAGGTCGACGGGGCCGTCGATGTCCACGGCGTCCTCGGGCTGCTGGATGATGGCGCGGCGGTCCTTCCCCAGGAACGACTGGTGGTCGCCCGGCGTGGCGGCGAAGAGCGCGGCGCGGGTGACGGCGCAAACGGCTCCGTCGTGGTAGTAGAGCGGTTCGAGGTCCTGGCGGCGGTAGATGCAGTTGGGGCGGAACTGGACCATGCGGTCGCCGTCGAGGCGGTGAATCCAATCGGGGTGCTGCTTGGTCACCGGCGCGACGCTGCGGACGGAATCGGCACGGGTGGCAGCCAGATGATCGACGGCGCGGTCGATGAGGCCGTCGGCGCGGACGGGGATGTTGCCGTAGAGCAACACGACGGCGTCGACGGTGCGGGCGTGGGCACGTTCCCAGGATTCGACGGCGTGGCGGGCGGCGGCGTCGGCGGTGGCGGTGTCGTGGGCGAGTTCGGCGGGGCGGTCAATTACCTCGATGCCGGATTCGCGCGCGAGGGCCTTGGCGGGATCGGAATCGGTGGTCAGAACGGCGGCAGTGAGGTGGCGGGCGGCGGCGGCGTGGGCGAAGGTGTAGGCGATGATCGGGCGGCCGCGGAGTGTGCGGAGGCATTTGTCGGGCAGGCCCTTGCTGCCGGCGCGGGCGAGGATGACGGCGAGGATGCAGGGCATGATAGGAGATATCGGTCTGCGGCGCGCGGGGGCTGGAATGGGGTGCGGCTGACGGGAAAGGTCGGCCCGAGAATCGGTTTGGACATGTTTCATCGGAACGGAGCGGCGCGCCAATGGCGTTGAGGTGCGGCATCGATTTCGAGGGAGGTGGGACGACCCTGTCAGGGTCGATTGGTCATCATGGGGTCGGTGACCGGGGGTATCGCTGCGCGAAACCCCCGGCTATCACCGAGGACCCCTGCGGGGTTCCGCGCGGGAGCGGAGGTGGGGGACGGCGGTTTCGGATGTTGGGAAGCGAACGTGGGCCGGCGTGGCGGGCCCGACCGTGCGAGAGCCGGTCGTTTCCGACGGCGGGGAGGGGTACAATGAGAAGCGGCGATGATACGCAAAGCGTTCATTACGATGTTGACGGTTTCGGCCGTGGCAGCGGGGGCGCTGGCGCTGGGGGCGCCGACAAGAATGCCGTTCCGCGCTGGGATCGGTGACTCTGCGCTGCGGTCCGGCCAATGGTTCGTCAATATCGAAAATTGGGAGGGTGTAACCAGGCTCAGTATCGGTTGGCGAAGTGATTGGGAGCCGTTGAGCCAATCGTACGACGCGTGGAAGAAGCAATTGGGACCTCTACGCGGTACCTGTATACCTGAGGAGACGTCTGATTCGTTTCGAGTGCTGCGTAGTCATGCGATTCACCGGTCCCGGGGCAGTGAAATCAGCCTGATCTCATGGGTATACTTTGGTAGTTCCCGTGGACAGCGCATGCCACCTCCACCTGACCGCGAAGCATTAGCTACCTGGATCTTTGGGAAAGCCCCGACCACGTGGGCTATATCAGCGCTGTGGGTTCTGGGGGTCGTGTTGGCGGCGTACCCCTCGTGTGCGTTGATGTTCGGGCCGGTGCGGCGGTGGCGACGGCGGAGGCGGGGATTGTGCGTGGGGTGTGGGTACAACCTGACGGGGAACGTGTCCGGGGTGTGCCCGGAGTGTGGGCGGGGGCGATGATACGAAAGGCGTTCATTGTGATGTTGACGGTTTCGGCCGTGGCGGCGGGGGTGCTGGCAGTGCGGGCGCCGGTGTACATCCGTGATCGAATGCAATTCGGAGACACGGACCAATGGAGTGGGCGGTGGTATGTGCTGGTGGTTTCCGACCATAAACGGACCATGATTGCTGGCGGGTTGCGCAGACAATGGTCCCCCCTTTCCCGCAGCTTCGAGGCGTGGAAGCAGGATTCCATTCCGGTTTTCTGGCCTGACTGGCGACCTCATGAAAGGGACTATGCGTTGCTCCTGAAGCAACTGGATAAGCGGATCGGGGCCTGGCAATTCTCCCGCCACCATTCGGTGTTCTTTACCAATTCGAAAGGCCGTCACCTCGGGCTATCGCCAGATCTGGAAGCAAAGGCCATGTCTATTGCCGTCTTAGCGCCTTGGCGCTCACTGGTTTCAGCTTTGTGGGGCTTAACGGGGGCATTGGCACTGTATCCTGCGTGGGCGTTGATGTTCGGGCCGGTGCGGCGGTGGCGGCGGCGGAGGCGGGGGTTGTGCGTGGGGTGCGGGTACAACCTGACGGGGAACGTGTCGGGGGTGTGTCCGGAGTGCGGGCGGCGACGATGATTCGCAAGTCAGTCATCGTGGTGCTTTCGGTGTTGGGACTCGTGGTGGGAGGGCTGTGGGCCGTGAGCTACGATGGGTCGCCAAGCGCCCCGTTGCCGTTGCCGAAATGGTGTTACCTATACTATCAAAACGAACAGCGCTGCCTGTATTTCGCTTCGCTTAACGGGTGGCTTCGGACGGGCGAATTGCAGTTCAACAAACCGTTCAAAGCCCCGGATAGCCACGATAGAGAGGTATGGCCTTGGTTTGGCAGCGCGCGGTTCCCGGACGCCGAATTTCATCGGGAATACCCTGGGCTATTTTCGCCGCATCTTTTTGGGGTTTTCCTTTCATTAGATTATCCGTTTGCGTCCGGGCGGATGCGAGCGGTGGCCGTGCCCCACGGTTTGGTCATAGGTTTGTTGCTGGCCTATCCGGCGGTGGCCTTCGTGCGCGGTCCGGTGCGGCGGTGGCGGCGGCGGAGGCGGGGGTTGTGCGTGGCGTGCGGGTACAACCTGACGGGGAACGTATCGGGGGTGTGTCCGGAGTGCGGGCGGGGGATTCCGTCGAACGGCGTTGAATGATGGAGGATGTTGGAATGGCAGAGTTCGGATTGGCGGCACCAGTGCTCCTCATTTTCATGCGGCAACCGCACAAAGGTGCTTCCTGGGGTGGGGCGGTGAAAAACTATCGTTTCGTCACGGTGCATGAGCGGCGGTTCATCGCGGGGCAATTCGTCAGCAGGAAGGCTTACTGGGGAAAAGATCGCTCCTGCCTTCTGTCGTGGGACCAAGTGGACACTGTTTTCGAATTCGAGAGCGAGGAAGCGTATTTTGAAATGAATGGGATTCCGAGAAGTAGCTGGACTGGTTGGCTGCGGCGATGATGAACGAAAGGTTCATGCGCAGGGTGGCACGGCTCATTTCGCGCGCAACATTCCCGTGTGCCACTGCTCTGTGAGCAGTGTTTTCGCGCGTTGGCTACGCCGTCAGGCATCCACGTCCCACGCTTTTCGAGTCTTGCGTATTGTGAGTTCCACGTCGTCTTGATACCGGAACCGTTGGTGACTTCCGAAGGGCACTGCTCACATAGCAGTGGCACACAGCATCCAGCCGCACTGCGCAGCGCAGTGTCTTTGCGTGTCGGCCACGCCGTCAGGCATCCGGGTGGTCCATTTCGAGTGGACGTCGCTTCGTCCGTCCCACCATCGCGCGCTCGACCATTCCCATTCCGTCGGATGCTGAACCAGTCCGCGTCGCACGGGGTTGGCGTGAATGTACTCTATCAGCACCGCCACGGTCTTGTCTTTGAAGACATTGTGGTCGAATCCGCCGCCTGCCTGCCAGAAGCGGAAGACCGTCCGCGTCGGGTATCGGACCGTCAGCCGTTCCAGCCAGTCGGTGCGGTTTCGTTCCAGCAGAAACGTCTTGGCCGCGGCGGCGACCGGGCGCTTCAGGGCCGACAGGACCACGCGCATTTCGTATCGCGGCCGGCGCGGGCAGAGCAGGACATGCACGTGTTCGGGCATGATCACGTACGCCCACAGCGCCACGTCGAGTTCACGTCGAACCGTGTGCAGCGCTTTGACGACCCACCACCGGGATCGATTGCGCCGCAGGAGCGGCAGCCGGCGGTAACACGAGTACGTCAAGAAGTGCGCGTGACCCGGCTCGTCCCACGCTTTTCGTGTCTTGCGAATTCTGTGTTTCACGTTGTCATGATAACAGAAGCGTTGATGACTTCCGAAGGGCACTGCTCACAGAGCAGTGGCACCCAGCAGAGCAGTGGCAC
>CAZMVD010000123.1:11298-12286 GCA_964569425.1 uncultured Phycisphaeraceae bacterium | reverse complement strand
AGTTGGGTTTATTCCAGTCCTTTTCTTCAGGCGTACCCTGACGAAAGACGCGGAAGAAATAGCTCGACTTGGGGTGCAGTCGATAATGCGCCTTGAGAAAGTCGTCGTTGAGGGCGTCAAGTTGGAAACGGGCTTTCTTCCCAACCGGCGCCTTCTCCTTTTTCATCACAAAGAAGGTGACACCAAAGACGGGATGGTGCCCCCGCAGCTTACTTAGCGACTCTCGAATCTGCTTGATTGAAAAATATTTCACGTCGCTTCCGCCCCCGAAAGCGACTTCAAGATGTATTGGCAGAACTCGCGATTGAGTTCAATGCCAATCGCGTTGTAATTCTTCCGCAGCGCAACGCGCATCGTGGTCCCAGCACCGCAAAACGGATCAAGGACCGTGCCGCCGGGTTTGCAACCCACGTCCAAGCATCGCTCGACGAGTTCATCCGGATAAGGGGCCGTGTCGATTTGACCGTTTGAACGGGTGCGCGTGGGAATGGTCCAGACATCTTCAGAGCTTCCGTTCTTGGGCAACGCCTCCCGATTGAAGTGGTAGAAGCGTGATTTTACAAACATGAAGATGTATTCGTACCCCCGCGCGGGGCGATCTTTGACCGATTCGCGAAGGTGGGCTTGACGATGCCAGATGATCGGTGATCGCAGAATCCATCGCTGCCGACACATCTTCTCGGCGACCCGCCACGGCACACCGATGATGGACTTACGCTGAAGTCCGATACCTAGCCCTCCACTCTTGTCCACAGCGCGCAACCCGAAGCGTCGCTTTGAACTCTTGCGGTCAATCCCCTGCGACTCGCCCTTGCCAGAGTAGTACGTATCCCCAAGATTCAGAAACAGGACACCGTCAGGCTTCAAGACCCGGTATACCTCCTCCATGACATCGGTTAGCGCGACAACGTATCCATCCACGCTGTCTTCGAGACCAATCTGCCCGTCTACCTTATAGTCACGCAGCCAGAAATAGGGTGGCGAAGTC
>CAZMVD010000123.1:0-11288 GCA_964569425.1 uncultured Phycisphaeraceae bacterium | reverse complement strand
ACGACGCAATCCACGCTGTCTTTCGCGAGCAAATGCATCGTTGCCTTCGCATCGCCCTGGTAAAGGCTCCATTCGCGGTCACCAATCTCCCCACGCCATTCTTGGACGGGAACCCGAAGGGGTGCTGACGTGTGCAGCTTCAACTCAACGCCGCTCAGTTGTGTCGAAGACAACAGCGATCTACGCTGATCAATGGGCGTTCTGCCGGTCGTTCTGGGCGGCTTCGTGGTTCTCTTGGCCATGAGCGCTCCTGATCGTCTGCGACGGGACCCAGCGGGGACTCGCAACCTCCGGCGGCAGACCGGCAGCGTTGCGCGGTGGCGTCGAGCCCGGCGCGCTAAGATCCTTGCCGTCCGAGAATTCGTTGCCACATGGGCAGGAGGTTACGCTGCCGCCCGCGTCAGGGCAATATCACGGTGTAAGATATGGGTCGAGAGTTGGGCCATGTCGACATAGCGGCGCTGCATAGACGGAGCGTAACGGCGCATGGACGTTGCGCGAAGGCGCATGGACCGAGCATCTCGCAGAATGTGCGAAATCTGGCGAAAAGCAGGCGCGTTACCGAAGTCGGATGCCTCGCGGACCGATTGAAGGTCGTGCACATCCGCCGCGGCGATTCAATGCCCGCTGGATTGGGCAGCCAGTACAAATCGGGCTACGGGCCGTCCAACTAGCTGCTACACCGCCACGCGGACCTGGGCGGCGCGGCGAAGTTCTTCGACGCGATGGGTCTTTTCCCAGGTGAAGCCGTCGCCTTCGCGGCCGAAGTGGCCGTGGCGCGCGGTTTCGAAGTACACCGGGCGGCGCAAGTCCAGGTATTCAATCAACTGTGCCGGCTTGAGCGGAAACAGCTTGCGGATGATGGACGCCAACTGGGCGTCGGGGACGGTGCCGGTTTCGAAGGTGTTGACGGACACGCTGACCGGATCGGCCACGCCGATGGCATAGGCGACCTGCACTTCGCATTGTTCGGCCAGCCCGGCGGCGACCACGTTCTTGGCGACGTGCCGCGCCATGTAGGTCGCCGAACGGTCCACCTTGGTGGGGTCCTTGCCGGAGAACGCCCCGCCGCCGTGGCGGCCGCGGCCGCCGTAGGTATCGACGATGATTTTTCGACCGGTCAGCCCGCAATCGCCATGGGGGCCGCCGATGACGAAGCGGCCGGTGGGGTTGATGTGTACGGTGGGTTTGTCGCCGGCGAGATCGGGGCATTCGTGATCGATGACGGGGCGAATGACTTTCTGGCGGATTTCTTCCTTGGCCGCGTCGCTCATTTCGTCGGTGCGCGGGTCGATTTTGTCTTCGGTGTGCTGGGTGGACAGGACGAGCGTGTCGAGCCGGACGGGCTTGGCGCCGTGGTATTCGATGGTGACTTGCGACTTGGCGTCGGGTCGCAGCCAGGGGATCTCGCCGTTCTGGCGTACCTGGGCGAGGCGTTCGACGAGTCGGTGGGCGAGGTGAATGGGCAGGGGCATCAGGGTGCGGGTTTCGTTGCAGGCGAAGCCGAACATCAACCCCTGGTCGCCGGCGCCCTGTTCGGCGTGGGTGCCGGAGGAAGCGGTTACGCCACGGCTGATATCCGGTGACTGCGGGTGGATTTTCGAGACGAATTGGCAGGCGCGGTAATCGAACTCGCTACGTGGATCGTCGTAGCCGATGCGGCGGATGGTGTCGCGGACCACTCGTTCCTGCTCGGCGGGCGCCAGGGCCTTTTGGGCCTCGGCGTTGTGGACGGTCACTTCGCCGGCGACCATGACGAAATTGGTGGTTACCAGCGTCTCGATGGCCACCCGGGCGAGGGGGTCGTGGCGAATCAGGCTGTCGAGCAGGGCGTCCGAAATCTGATCCGATACCTTGTCGGGATGGCCCATGGAGACCGATTCCGAGGTAAACAAGTGCGCATCCGTCGTTTGGGTTCGAGACACCATTCAAGCTCCTGTCAGGACTGTCGGGAAGGGCCTGCGGCGGCCAGTATGGTTCGATCTTAGGGCTGGTTTCGGTGAATCGCAACCGTTTCGGGGATGTTCGTCAAATCGGGTCGGGGAAGGGTCCGGTGGCCGGGTCGCGGCGCCTGGAACGTCCGATTCGGCGGGTTCTTGCGCCTTGTTTTTGGGGGGGCGTTATTATAAACTACTGTGCTCAGCGGTTTTTTTGTGCGAAAGCGTTGATGCAGGTGCACGACACGATAGGCCGATGTAGGCGCAGGACTGCGCCCCACTGCCGGATCTCAACACTATGACGCCGGGTTGACGGGTTCGGGTCGAATTGTCCGAGCGCGTTCCCGGCGGTTTTCTTTAGGGGAGCCTGACACGCCATGGTGGTTTCCACTCAGCCGCAGCCGACCGCACGGAGGCCGGTCGACGTTCAACAGATGGAGGAGATTACCGTCCGCTTCTGTGGCGACTCCGGCGACGGGATGCAGCTCGCCGGGACGCAGATGACCAACACCTCCGCGATTTTCGGCAATGACGTGAGCACGCTGCCCGACTTTCCGGCGGAGATTCGCGCGCCGGCGGGCACGATTGCGGGGGTGAGCGGATACCAGCTTGCGTTCGGCGCGCACAAGCTGCGTACGCCGGGCGATTGCGTCAACGCGTTAATCGCGATGAACCCCGCGGCGTTGAAGTCCAACCTTGCGGACCTGGAGCCGGGCGGGATTCTGGTGGTCAACGAGGATGCCTTCAACAAGCAAAACCTGGCCAAGGCCGGTTACGGCGAGGTCAACCCGCTCGACGGGGAAGAGGTGAAGAAGTATCGCCTTTTTCGGGTTCCGATCGACAAGCTCAATGCGCAGGCCTGTGCGGACACGGGGCTGACCGGTCGAGCCGTGGGGCGGTGCAAGAACTTTTTTGCGCTGGGGCTGGTGTACTGGCTGTTCAACCGGTCGCTGGAGCCGACGGTCCGGTGGATTGAATCGAAGTTCGGGTCCAAGCCGGCGGTGTGCGATGCCAACATCAAGACGCTGAAAGCGGGGTACTATTTCGGCGAAACCACCGAGATGTTTCCGGTGCGTTACGTGGTCGCCCCGGCGAAGATCGCGCCCGGGCGCTACCGCAAGGTGACGGGCAACGAAGCGCTGGCGATGGGGCTGATCACGGCGGCGCGGCTGGCGGACAAGCCGCTGTTTTACGGCAGTTACCCGATCACGCCGGCGAGCGACATTCTGCACGAGCTTGCGCGGCACAAGAACTTCGACGTACGCACGTTCCAGGCGGAGGATGAGATCGCGGCGGTTACGGCGGTGCTCGGCGCGGCGTTTGCGGGGGCGTTTGCGGTCACGGGCACCAGCGGGCCGGGCGTGGCGCTCAAGGGAGAGGCCATCGGTTTGGGGGTGATGACCGAACTGCCGATCGTGATCGTGAACGTACAGCGCGGCGGTCCGAGCACGGGGCTGCCCACGAAGACCGAGCAGGCGGATCTTTGCCAGGCGATTTACGGGCGTAACGGCGAGGCGCCGGTTTGCGTGCTCGCGCCGTCGACCCCGGCCGACTGTTTTACGATGGCGATCGAGGCATTTCGCATTGCCACGGAGTTCATGACGCCGGTGATGCTGCTGAGCGACGGCTACCTGGCCAACGGGGCGGAGCCGTGGATGCTGCCGGATACGAAGAAGTTCCCGCACCTGGAGATCAAGCATCCGGTCGCGGGCAACGGTTTTCTGCCGTACAAGCGGAATGAGAAGCTGGTACGGCAATGGGCGATTCCGGGGACGCCGGGATTGCAGCATCGCATCGGCGGTCTGGAAAAGCAGGACGTCACGGGCGACGTGTGTTATGAACCGGAAAACCACGATCACATGATTCGGGTTCGCCGGCGCAAGATCGATCACATTGCGGGCACCATCCCTCCGCTGGCGGTGCACGGCGACGCTTCGGGCGACCTGCTGGTGTTGGGCTGGGGGAGCACGTACGGCGCCATTACCTCGGCGGTGGATCGCTGCCGCAAGAAGGGCATGAGCGTGTCGAGCGCGCATCTGCGGTACCTCGACCCCATGCCGCGCAACGTCAAGGAAGTCCTCGGTCGGTTTCAGCGGGTGCTGATTCCGGAGATGAATCTCGGTCAGCTTCGGCTGCGCATCCGCGCCGAGTTTCTGATCGACGCGGTCGGTCTGAACAAGGTCCAAGGCAAGCCTTTCATGATCCGCGAAGTGGAAAACGCGATCATTGAACAATTGAACGGAAAGAGTCTATGAGCGCCCCGACAACCACTGTGCAACTGACGGCCAAGGATTACGGCAGCGACCAGGATGTCCGCTGGTGCCCCGGCTGCGGCGATTACTCGATCCTGGCGCAGGTGAAGAAGGTGCTGGCGAACATCGGCGCCTCCAAGGACAACACGGTGTTCGTGTCGGGCATCGGCTGTTCGAGCCGCTTCCCGTATTACATGGACACGTACGGCTTTCATTCCATCCACGGGCGCGCGCCGGCGGTGGCCACGGGCATTAAGATTGCCAATCCCGAGCTAACCGTGTGGGTGGTGACCGGAGACGGCGACGGGCTGAGCATCGGCGGCAACCACTTTCTGCACACGATCCGCCGCAACCTGGACCTGAAGATTCTGCTGTTCAACAACCGCATTTACGGATTGACCAAGGGGCAGTACTCGCCGACTTCGCCGCTGGGCAAGAAGACCAAGTCCACGCCGATGGGCTCGGTGGATTTTCCGCTGCACCCGCTGTCGGTGGCGATCGGGGCCGAGGCGACCTTTGTCGCCCGCGCCCTGGACGTGAACACGAAGCACCTGGAATACGTGCTGGAGCGCGCCGCCAAGCACAAGGGTACTTCGTTCGTCGAGATTTATCAGAACTGCAACATTTTCAACGACATGGCCTTTGAATATGCCACCGGGAAGGACACCAAGGACGACACCACCATTTTCCTGGAGCATGGCAAGCCGCTGATCTTCGGCAAGGAGCGCAATAAGGGCATCCGCCTCAACGGCATGGACCCGGAGATCGTCACGCTGGGCGGGGAGATCACCGAGGACGATCTGCTGTTCCACGACGAGAAGCAGAAGGAGCCGAGCCTGGCGTATCTGCTGAGCCGGATGCACTATCCGGAGTTTCCGGAGCCGATGGGCGTGTTCCGCTGTGTCGAGCGGCCGACCTATGAAGCGATGCTCATGGACCAGATCACGTCGGCGCGCAAGACCGGCGGCGAAGGCCAGCTCGACCAACTCTACGACGACGGCGAGACCTGGGTGGTGGCGTAGCGAACGGGGGTAGCGCAAGGCGGTCCAGGGCTCTGCTCACCGAGCAGTGGCACACCCGCGGTGTCCACACCTAGCACTGCTCACAGAGCAGTGGCACACCCGCGGTGTCCACCCTTAGCACTGCTCACAGAGCAGTGGCACGCCCGCGAAAAGACATACGGACACCATCCCACGCACTGCTCACAGAGCAGTGGCACACCCGCCGTGTCCACCCTTAGCACTGGTCACAGAGCAGTGGCACACGGTGGCGCGGTAGATTTCAGGGCATTGCGGTATAGTGATCGGGAACGGTCCGGCGCCGGGTTGAGGGTGCATGCAGCGGTGCGGTCGGGGTGCGGGACCGGAAAGGGCCAGCGCGGTGTCTCCGCATATTGCCGTCGATCAACTGAGCAAGACCTTTCGGGTGCCGGTGCGCGGCGGCGGCATGAAGGCGGCGTTGCGCAGCCTGCTGCGGCGCGAGCACACGTCCGTCGCGGCCGTGGATCGGGTCAACATCGCCATCGAAGCCGGCGAGATCGTCGGGTTTCTGGGGCCCAACGGGGCGGGCAAGACCACGCTGCTGAAGATGCTGACCGGGCTGCTATTCCCGACCGGGGGCGCGGCGACAGTGCTGGGGCACGTTCCGTGGCAGCGCGCGCCGGAGTACCTGCGGCGCATCAGCCTGGTGATGGGGCAGCGCAGCCAGTTGGAATGGGATCTGCCGGTGGCGGATTCGTTTCAGCTTCACGCGGCCATTTATCGCGTCGAGCGCCAGTCGCTGCGTCAGACGCAGGACGAGCTGGTTGCGCTGCTGGAACTGGAACCGCTGCTGCGCAAGCCGGTGCGCACGCTCTCGCTGGGCGAACGGATGAAATGCGAGCTGTGCGTCGCGCTGCTGCACCGGCCGGCGGTGCTGTTTCTCGACGAACCCACGCTGGGCGTGGACGTGACCATGCAGGCGCGTATTCGGCAGTTCATTGCGGAGTACAACCGCCGCTACGGGGCCACGATCATTCTGACCTCGCATTACATGGCGGACGTTACGGCGCTGTGCAAACGGGTGGCGGTCATTCACCAGGGGCGGATGCTGTTCGACGGACCGCTGGCGCAGCTCAGCACGCGGATCGCTCCGTTTAAGGTGATCGCCATCGACCTTTCGCGCGACGTGGACGGTTACGCCTTCGACGCGGTGGGGCAGGTGCTGGCGCGGGAACAACGGAAAGTGACGCTGCGGGTGCCGCGCGAGGCGGCGGCGACGGCGGCAGGGCGATTGCTCACCGACCTGCCGGTGCTCGACCTGACCATTGAGGATCCGCCGATCGAGGATGTGATTCAGCGTGTGTTCGCGGGCGAGGTGGAGGGTTCGCCGTGAGAGCGTGGTGCGTGGCGTTCCTGGCCATGCTGCGGCTGGAGGTGCTGGTCATGCTGCAGTACCGGGGCGAGATGATCCTCTGGGCGCTGTGGGGGGTGGTGTACCCGGCGGTGGCCATTGCGATGTGGGGGGCGGCGGTGGAGGGCAGCGCCGACGGCATGGCGATCGGCGATTACGGCCCGCGGCAGTTCGCGGCGTACTTCCTGTGCACGATGATTGTGGGGCACTTCGGCACGGCGTGGGACGTGTACGAAATGGGCTACCGGATCAAGAGCGGGGACTATTCCACGCGGCTGGTGCGTCCGGTGGCGCCGGTGTGGGAGCACCTCGCGGCCAATCTGGCGTTCAAGTTGATTACGTTTGCGGTGCTGGTGCCGCTGTGGGTGGCGGTGGCGTGGATCACGCGGCCGGCCTTCGACAGTTCGACGGTGCACGTGGTGGTCGGCGTGGTGGCGACGGTGCTGGGCTCGGCCATGAACTTTTTGTGGGGGTTTATTCTCGCGTTGACGGCGTTCTGGGTGACGCGGACCGACGGGATCGGGCAGGCGTGGTTCGGGGGAGGGCTGTTTTTCGGGGGGCGGCTTGCGCCGCTGGCGATCCTGCCGGCGCTGTTGCAGGACATTGCGGCGTTTCTTCCGTTTCAGTGGATGATCTGGTTTCCGTGCGCTGCGTTGATGGGCCAGTGGCCCGCGGACCGGCTGGCGGCGGGGCTTTACGCGCAGCTCGCGTGGCTGGCGGGGGGCGTGTTGGTGTTTCGCTGGGCGTGGCCGATCGCGGTGCGGCGATATTCGGCCGTGGGGACGTGAGGGGAACGGAATGCTGCGGCACCTGAGACTGCTGTGGTTGCTGGCCCGGATCAGCGCGCAGAACGAGCTGGCGTATCGGTTCGACTTTGTGGCGCAGGCGGTGTCCTCGGTGGTGCAGGTGGGGGCCGAGCTACTGGGGCTGTGGGCGATTTTTTCCAATACCGAGTCGCTGGCGGGCTGGAACGCGTGGGAGATTCTGGTTCTGCTGGGCGTGTTTCGCATTCTCACCGGCGTGATCGCGTTGTGCGTGTCGCCCAACATGCGCGCGTTGATGGAGGACATCCGCACCGGCAAGCTGGATTTTCTGCTGCTGGCGCCGGTGAACAGTCAGTTTTACGCCAGCGTCCGCCGGCTGGTGTTCTGGCGGGTGAGCGACGTGGCGCTCGGACTGGTGCTGGTGGTCGTGGGGGCCTGGCGTCTGTCGACCGGCGTTTCCTTCGGCGATGCGGCGGCGTTTGTGGGCCTGCTCGCCTGTGCGGTCGCCATTGTTTATGCCATCTGGCTGGCACTGGGCACGTGCGCCTTCTGGTTTACCAAGATCACCAACATCGAGATGATCTTCTGGAACGTGTTCGAGGCGGGGCGCTACCCGGTGGACATTTACCGGCCGTGGATGCGCTGGGCGTTTACTTACCTGGTTCCGCTGGCGGTGCTCACCACGCTGCCGGCGCGGGCGCTCACGGGGCGCGGCGCCGGGAGCGCGTTGCTGGTGGCGGCGCCGATGGCCGTGGTGCTGTGGGTGGCCGCCGCGTGGTTCTGGCGGCGCGGGCTGCGCAGCTACACGGGCGCTTCGGCCTGAGCCGGTGCGTGTTCGTACCTTGCGCGCCGAGACGCCGATTCTCCGTACCGCGACTGATAGGGAGCGGCCTACGCCGCAGTACCGCGAATGTGGTGGAGCAGCTTTCCCGGACTGGGCAAGGCCGCTTGTTATTACGCGCGGTACTGATGGGCCTGCGCCTTCCCGGCGGACCGGTTGCGAACCCGCCCCGCCCCTTCGCCTCAAGTGAGCGGCGCTGCACTCCCGATAATCCATCAGCGAACTGCGCTGATGGTGCGCTTGCGCTACGGGCGCGCCGCGCGGGCATGGCCGGGCGGCGAGGTGGTCCAGGGTATTCGCATGGCGGACGTACTCGATCAAAGCGAAGTGGATGCCCTGCTCGCGGCTGTCGAGGCGGGGGGTGTGGACACGGCCGCTGCCGACAGCGGGCGCGGTGCCGCCGTCCAGCGGGATTCGCAGGCTTACGACTTTAAGCGTCCGGAACGGGTCAGCAAGGAGCAGATGCGCGCCCTAGAGGGCATGCACGATTCTTTCGCGCGCAACTTTGGGGCATCGCTTTCCGGCTTTTTGCGGACGATCGTCGAGATCCGCGTCGCCACCACCGAGCAGCTCACCTACAGCGAGTTCATTTACTCGCTGCCGAACCCGACCAACTTCAACCTGCTGACGGTGGAGCCGCTGGAGGGGCAGATCTGCCTGGAGATCAGCCCGCTGATCATCTACCCCATCCTCGATCGGTTGCTGGGCGGGTCCAACTCGGAACTGTTCATTCCTCAGCGGCCGCTTACGCTCATCGAGCAGCGCCTGGTGGGGCGGATCACCGGCCGGGCCATTACGGCGCTCACCGAAGCGTGGCGCGAGCTGGTCAGCGTTGAGTTCAGGATCACGGAGGTGGAAAGCAACCCGCATCTGGTGCAGATCGTGGCGCCGAGTGAAATCGTGATTGTCATCGGTTTTGAGATCAAGATGAGCGGGCGTGCGGGCACGATGAGCCTGTGCATACCGTACAACGTGATCGAACCGGTGATGGAGAAGCTGGTGACGCAGGGTTGGCTGGCGTATCAGCGGCGCTCGACGGCGGATGACAAGTCCGAGGATATCGCGCGGGGGCTGGGGGCCACGTACGTGAACCTGGCCGCCTATCTTGCGGAGACCACGATCACCGTGCGCGAGCTGCTGAGCTTGCAGGAAGGCGACATTATTCAGACCGGCAAGCCGGTCAGCGGCGAGCTGGTCTTGCAGGTCGAAGGGGAGAACAAGTTTGCGGGCAAGCTCGGCCGGCACAAGGAGCACCTGGCCCTCAAACTCACGCGCCGGGCGGAGGTGGAGGAGTCGTTGTAGTCGTATCCACTCGCTCCTGTCACCAAATCGGCTTGTTCAACTCACCGTTTCGCGTTCGGCAAACCACGCCCCCAAATCGCTCCGTGCGCAGTCCACCCAAAAGGCAAAGATCCGAAACAGTTGCAACCTCATTCGGCAGCATGTTGACGAAAGGCCTCCGCGATTCGCGCGCGAATCAGGTCTGGTTTGTGCAGCGCGTCTGTTTCTTCCGGTGTTAGCGGCTGGCAACCCCGGTAGAATGCGACCCAGTCGAGGGCGCCCTTCGTCCCCATCCAGCATCCGTCAGGCGTGTAGATCAACCAATCGGGATCCGCAAATGCAGCCAGAACCGCAATCGTTCGCCCGGAAGTCGTTTCTCTCAGCGCCAAGATCCTGGAACCGAACAAAGGGTCAAGCGCCAGCTTGGTGCCGGGGAGCAATCTCGGATTGTACCAGGGCGCAACGCCCCGCAGATCGGCGGGTAGTCGACGCCCGTCCGAAATAAGAATCAGTTCACCGTTCTGGCGGGCGTTGTACAGCCTCACCCAAACCGCCTCCCAACCAGGCTCCCAATAAGTTTCCCGTACGGAATCAGCGACCGCCCTCTCCCAAAGAACGTACCCGTCGTCACAGCGCACGAGCCGAACTGATGCGTTCGTTCCGGTCTCGGCAATGAAAACAAGGTCTTGGCCCACGAAAAAAACCCTGCTCGGCAATTCGCAGCCATCCACCGTCGCAATCGTCAGCTCGGAATGCGTTTCCTTGATCGTTACCCGGTAGGTCTCCCGCCCGCCAGCCGTTTCGTCACACCTCTCGCGTTCCGGGACGACGACCAGGTTTCCGTCGGGGCTCAGGATACTGTCGTGGCTGACGGCCGATACGGTGCGTTGGGGACGCCCGTCCAGGTCCAAGAACTCCCACGATGGCGCTCCCAGTCCAAACATGCGCAACACGGCAAGGTTTGTACCGCCTGAAGTCCACTGGTAACGACTGATCTCTTGACCGGGATCGTAAACTTCCCGAACCATCTTGGCCGTTGCTGTGTCCCAAATCTCTATTCGTTCGCCCTTACCGCGCCGGTGCAACGAACACAGCCCCGCGACGTGCCGCCCGTCCGGGCTCGGCAACAAGCTGATCCAATTGTCAGTCGGGATGGCGAGGTATTCGGTTGGTCCGCTGGGCAAAGGAAAACGACCGAGGACTTTCAAGTGACGTACGTGCAGCGGCGGAGTCAAGTGTAGCAGGTCCTTCGGCAACTGGTTAGCGTGAAGCCATGCGATACCAATCAGCATTTCCTGCGCCAATAACACAGGATCCCCCACAGGACTGCCGGCGCCCAGCGTTAGACTGAATCCGAGATCTCTAAGGTTCCAAACTTTGATCACTCCACCCTCGGGAGGCCCGTCGGCCGTTACCACGGCAGAGCGCGTTGAAGAATCCCAAATGAGCTCTTTAAACCGCTGGGCGAAGTTCACCGCTGTCGTCGGTAACGCGCCCATGCCAAGAACTTGCAGCTCTCCAAGACGCGGACCATCAGTCCATTCTTCCACCGTGCTCGCGCCCGTTCGCAGATCAATCGCTTGTCGCTTTGGTGTGAATTTCCCTCCATGGCGCGATCCAAGGTGAATGCCTATTCCACCTTCCACAAGAAGCGTTGACCCGTCACCGGAAACGCGCATGCGACCGACCATATTCATCACGAGCGGATAGACTTGGATCAGCGCCCCCTGCCGGTCAAAGACCCGCACCACATCCACATGTGGGCCGCCCGGGCGACCCCTTGACGCGGCAGCGACCATAATCAACCTGTCGTCCGGAGAAT
>CAZMVD010000122.1:0-12671 GCA_964569425.1 uncultured Phycisphaeraceae bacterium | reverse complement strand
AGTCGGCATCGTCCGCACACGGAATGGTGTTGACGTCGGTGCCTTCGCACACGCCGTCGACGCAGGTGTCGTTTACGGTACAACCGAAGTGGTCGTCACAGGCGGGGCCGGTCGCCGGAACGTGCGTGACGTTGCCGGTGCCGGCATCGCACACGCCCGCGGTGCAGGGTTCGCCGTCTTCGAGCGGCGTCAGGCCCCCGTTCGGTCCGACGGCCGGGTTGCAGCAGTACAGAGCGGGGTTGTAGAGCGGGGTATTTTCGCAGGCAACGAGCGTGCAAATGTCCTGGGTACACAGGTTGTCAACGAGTCAAGTGCCCCCCGGACAATTCGCATCGCCCGCGCAAAGGGCGCCGCTGTTCGAACCGCCAGCGCAGGTTCGATCGCGGCAGTCGGAATGAACAAAACAGGGAAAGCAGCCAGCGGGGTCTAGCGGATCGGGGCATACGTTGTTTGCGTCGAAAACGCGCGAAAAGGGGCGTGTATTGCACTCCGCCTGGGTCAGGTCGTTCTCACAGCCAGGGTTGGCAGAGCCGATGCCGAAGCAGCAACGACCCGTCTGAACCGTGAACTTGCCCGGCGTGAGCAGGGGGATGCCATTGGGGCCCGGGCCGGGGATGACCACCGCGTCCTGATCGTTCATAAACGTCTTGTTGATATCCCGTTCGAAGCTGATCGTGAAGGTGCCCTTGGCGGTGCCGGATGCCGTAAGGACCAACGTGCCCGCGTAGGGACCGTGTAAGCCGTCTATCGCACCCATCCCAGGTGAGCAGGCGAAGCCGAAAGCGTAATCGGGTGTCGTAGGTGCTGGATCGATAATCACATCGCCACACGCAGCCAAAACAAACCCGCTATGGCCGACACAGAATCCCTCCGAAGGCGCGCAAGCCGGAAAGCCGCTGATGCAGTTCCGGCCATTGCCGCTGCACACGCGAGTGATGATGTAGCCGCTTTCCAGGCTGCCCAGCCCACCCTTGGGCGACAGCGAGCCGCCAAGACCGCTTGCATAGCCCGTGCCGGGATTGGTGCTGCCGTCGGCATCGATGGTAGCTTGATAAGCACCCAGACGGCGCGGTTCCGGTCCCCACCCAAGAACGCGAATCTCGAACTCGACGTCGCACCCGCCGGCCGCGGTGCGCAGCTCGTTGCCGCCGACGACGGTACCGGGGCACGTCGTTTGCGAGTTGATGTTGGCGCCCTGCGCGATGGGGACGAGGCGAAACTCTGGGACCTGGGCTCGGGCATTGGGAGAAGCGGTAAAAGCCAGCGCCGCCAGCGCGGCGATCCGCACCCGGTGGCCACTCCTATCTGAACTGCTGGTCTTCATGTTCCACTCCTTGCACCGCGGAGAGATGGCCGGTGCCGACAAGCTGACATGGTACCGCGCACGCACCGGCCGTTTCAAGGGAAAAACCGGCGACGTGGGCACAAAAAAACGGGGTTGCGGGCAATATTCAGAACCGGGAGGGGGGTTCGGTCGGCAGTTGCTACTGACCGACGCCGCCCGGCCGGGAAGCGTGGCGGCATCGAAGCGAAATGAGCCGCTGCCCACCGGCGCGGCCGTGGAATGCGCGCCCTGTTGTTTTCCACGTTTTCGCTATAATCCCCGCTTCCGGTTCGGAGGGATTCCCCAACACCGCCGCAAGGAGAGGCCGTGGACAAAACCGCACACAATCCGTTTCGCGCTGCGCAGGCGCACGTCGACCGTGCCTGCGCGATGTTGGGGTTTGGCGACGACGTGCGCCAGCTCTTACGCTGGCCGATGCGCGAACACCGCGCGTTGTTGCCGCTGCGCATGGATGACGGATCGGCGCGGTTGTTCAAGGCCTATCGCGTGCAATACAACCACGCGCGCGGGCCGACCAAGGGGGGGCTGCGCTGGCACGCCAACGAGACCATCGACACCGTGCGGGCGCTCGCCTGCTGGATGACCTGGAAGACGGCCGTGGCCGACCTGCCGCTGGGCGGCGGCAAGGGGGGCATCACCTGCAACCCGAAAGAGCTTTCGGTCAGCGAACAGGAGCGGCTGGCGCGCGAGTACATCCGTGCGTTTGCGGGACTGCTGGCGGTGGATCGCGACGTGCCCGCGCCGGACGTAAACACCACGCCGCAGATCATGGCTTGGATGCTCGATGAGTATGAGACGATCACCGGCCGGCACCATCCGGGCGTCATCACCGGCAAGCCGCTGCCGCTGGGCGGATCGCGCGGGCGGGGCGATGCAACGTCGTACGGCGGCGTGTGCATCATCCGCGAGGTGGACAAGCTGCTGGGGCTGGACCTGCCCAACGCGCGCTTCGCCGTGCAGGGGTTCGGCAACGTGGGCGGAGGGGTGGCGAAGCTCCTGCACGAGATGGGCGGCAAAGTCGTGGCGATCAGCGCGGAGGACGCGGCGCTCTACAACCCGCGCGGCATCGACATTCCGGCCGCGCTCGAACACTACCAGAAACACGGCATGCGCCTGTCCGGTTTCGCCGGCGGGGACGTAATTCCGCTCGATGACCTGCTGGTGTGCCAATGTGAAGTGTTGATTCCCGCGGCCATCGAGCACGTGCTGGTTCGCCAGAACGCGGAACAGGTTAAGGCGCGGGTCATCGTGGAGCTGGCCAACGGGCCGACCACGCCGGGGGCCGACCATATTCTCAAGGAGCGCGGCATCGTGGTGGTGCCCGATATCCTGGCCAACGCGGGCGGCGTGACGGTCTCCTACTTCGAACAGGTGCAGAACACCTACAACTACTATTGGTCGCTGGAAGAGGTTCAAGAGCGGCTGGACCAGCGGTTGACCGGGGCGTTTCACGATGTGTGGTCATTGGCGCAGGAGCGCTCGATCAGCTTGCGCGAGGCGGCCTATCTTTTGTCGGTGAGCCGTGTGGCCGAGGCGTGCAAGATTCGCGGATGGGTGTAACCAGAATGGCGAATGGCGAATCAAGAATAGCGAATGGGGAAAACGCGAAGTATGGCGCTGAGTGGTGCGCGGGAGTATCGTGAGGGGGAACGGGCGCACGCAACGGGCCCGCCAATGCACTGAGCGAAGCACTTGATCAATGTTACTGTCGGATGGTCGACGAAAGCACGGAGTAGGCGCCCGGGCCGCCGTCGCCGGTTTCCACGGGAAATCGCTGGGCACACGGGCCTTGGCACACCGGGCACCCCTTGAGGTCGGTGGCGCCGAGGAAGCCGCCGGCGAGGTTCACCACGTTGGAATAACCGGCCTGCATGAGCATCTGCGTGGCGCGGGCGGAGCGGCCGCCGGATCGGCAGCCGGCGATAATGGGCACCTCCGGTCGCAGGTGCGTGCGCACCGCGTCAAGAAAGCGCGGGTTGGGCGTCATTTCGCCGGTGGCGGCATGGCGTTCGGCAATGGGGATGTTGATGGCCCCGGGCACGTGGCCCGCGGCGAACTCCTCCACGGTGCGCACGTCGAGATAAACCCAGCCGGCGCCGGCATCGAGGCGCCGCTTGGCTTCGTGAGGGTCGATGTCGATGGGTCTCATTTCTGTCTTTGCCTCTTGGTTCCGGGGTGCGTGAAGTCGAGCGCACAGCGCGCAACACCTGGACGAACAGCCGAACGAGGCGAGCGCGGCCAGTACGACAACGATCGTCGTGCATCGCAAAAGCACTTGCATAGGCGGCCATTTGTAAACATTGCCCGCCAAGAGTCAAATAATTCCGCGCTATTCCTTTACGATTGGCGGTCCGCAAGCAACGCGCGCACCGTCTCCTCCAGTCGCGCTGCGCCGCCGAAGGTCATCCCCAGGACACGCAGCTTGGTGGTGTCGATCTGGTTTTTCGGCCCCTTGTTGAGCAGCGCGATGTCGCTGCCGCTGTCGGTGATTCTCTTGGCGACCAGCGCCACCTCCTGCTCGGCGATGTACTGATCGTAGCAGTTATAAGCCTGTCCGGCGGTGCCCTCGGCGCGCAGCAGGATTCCCACCGCACGCGCCACGTCGGCGGCGTGCACTTCCTTGCCGCCGCGCGGCGAGGAAACGGGTTCGCCGCGGGCGACGGCGTGGACCAGATCGTACCAGCGGCTCTTCGCCAAGGGGCGGGCCGCGCCGTAAATGCCCGTGGGGCGCAGGGAGCAGATGTTGTAGCCGTGGCCCAGCCCATAGCTGTGCACGAACTTCTCGACCGCCGCCTTGTAGGCGCCGTAATGCGAAGTCGGCCACAGCGGGTGCGCTTCGTCGAGCTTGCGGTCCGGCAGAATCAACTCGTGGACGGCACAGGTGGAGATGAATACGAATCGCGCAGCGCCGGCCGCGCGCGCCGCTTCGATCAGGCGAATGGTGCCCAGCAAGTTGCGCTCGACGAAGGTGGCGAGGTCGCCTTCCGCGCCCCGAAATCCCGCGCCGGGTCGATCGAGCGCCGCGTGGACCACGGCGTCGCAACCGCGGACCAGGTCGGCCATCGAGTCAGCTTCGGCCAGATCGCCGGCAATCCATTCAAGGCGGTTCTCGCCCTCCTTGGCGAATCCGCCGCAATCGGAGGTCGGTCTCCGCCAGCAACGGCAGGAATCCCCCTGTCCCAGCAGATGGTTGACAATATAGCGCCCGAGAAAGCCGGTGGCGCCGGTAACGGCGATGTGCATAATTGGAATCCTTTTCGCTGCGTCGGCTCCATCGTTAGAATGCGGTCGCTGGAATGATATCAGGAAGCGGGCGTTCCGTCGCCCTGTGGAAAACAGATTTGAGAACAGGCGCTACGGGCCCGCGCGCGGCCGGCACTCCGGGGCGATGAAGCTGCGGCGTGTTACAAGAAAGAACTCTCTGCGGGGAACCGGATCCATGTCATCTACCGTTCACGCACCGGAACTGGACAGCCCCCTCGGCTGGTTGAACACCGATCGCCCCTTGCGGCTGGACGGCGAACTGCGCGGGCAGGTGGTGGTGCTCGACTTCTGGACCTACTGCTGCATCAACTGCATTCACATTCTGCCGGACCTGGCGTACCTCGAACACAAGTACGCCGCCGAGCCGGTGACCTTCATCGGCGTACACAGCGCCAAGTTCACCAACGAGGCCTCGCGCGAGACGATCCGCTCCGCCATTCTGCGTTACGAAATCCAGCACCCCGTGGTCATCGACGACAAGATGAAGCTGTGGCGGGCGTACGCGGTGCGGAGCTGGCCGACGGTGGCCGTGATCGACCCGCGGGGATACGTCGTCACCGTCGCCGCGGGCGAGGGCAACCGCGCCGTGCTCGATCAGGCCATCGCGCAGACGCTGGCGCAGGGTCGCGCCGCCCAAACGCTGGCCGCAGCGCCGCTCCTGCTTCAGCGCGAGGCGAACGTACCCGCCGCCTCCGGGCTGCGCTTCCCCGGCAAGGTCCTGGCCGACCCGTCAACCCAACGCCTGTACGTGGCCGACTCCAACCACAACCGCATCGTGGTGGCCGAGCTGCCGGATGCCCAGGGCCGCGCCAACGTCCTGGCGGTCATCGGCACCGCCGAAGTCGGCCGCGACGACGGCCCCGCCGTTCGCGCCACCTTCAACCATCCGCAGGGGCTGGCCGTGGCCCACGGAGTGCTTTACGTCGCCGATACCGAAAACCACCTCATCCGCCGCATCGACCTGGAAACCCTCGAAGTCTCCACCGCCGTGGGCACCGGCGAGATGACCAACGACCGCGCCGGCGGCGGCATGGGCACCCAGCAGGGCATCAACTCACCGTGGGATATCGCCGTCGAAGGCTCCACGCTCTACGTCGCCATGGCCGGCACGCACCAGATCTGGCGCATGGACATGCCCGTCGGCTTCGCGCGCGCCCTGGCGGGAACCGGCCGCGAGAACATCGTCGATGGCCCGACGGAGACGGCCGCCTTCGCCCAGCCCTCGGGCATCTGCACCTGCGGCGGAACGCTCTACGTCGCCGACAGCGAGGTAAGCGCCATTCGCGGCATCGACATGGCCGCGGAGCAGGTGTTCACCGTCCTCGGCGAGGGTCTTTTTTCCTTCGGCGACGTGGACGGCACGCACCCGAAGGCGAAGTTGCAGCATCCACTGGGCGTGACGGCGTGGGGGGCTTCGCTGCTGGTGGCGGACAGCTACAACCACAAGATCAAGCTGGTCGATCCGCGGGCGCGCTCGGCACGGACGCTGTACGGCACCGGCCGGCCGGGAACGGAAGCACCCGGCGGCGCGCCGGCCTTCTACGAGCCGGGCGGACTTTCAGCCGCGGGGAACCGGCTGTTCGTGGCCGATACCAACAATCACCGCGTCGTGGAGATCGACCTGACCACCCACGCCTGGCGTGAGGTGGTGTTCGAAGAACTCTCACGGCCGGGGGCGGCAGGGGGGGTGAGTACCGGCGCGGAAGCAGGAGCGGAGGCAGGCGCGGAATCCGCCGAGCCGGCGTCGGCCGCCTTGGCGCTCGATCGTGACATCGACCTGACACTGGAAGTTTCCCTGCCGTCCGGGGCGCACCTCAGCGCAGAGGCGCCCTGGTCGGTCCGGGTACGCTGCGCCGGGCGCACGCTCGTGCAGCAGACCAGCCGGTCGGCGGCGTGGCCCCTGCGCGTGCGCATCCCGGCCGCGGGGCGGACGGCCGAGGGCGAGTGGCTGGTAACCGCCGCCTTCGCCTATTGCCTGGACGGCGGCGGAGTCTGCGTGCCGGTGGAAAAAACCTGGCGCCTCGCCGTCCGGCCGGGGAAGGAAACGGCGGTTCGGTTACAGCCGCCGCCGCGCCAATAATCGGCAAGCGAGCCGTTTTCCGCTCGACTCCATCGTTACCGCACGGACTACACTGGATTACGGCGCGGTGAGGAATCGCTGGAGCCGCGCGAAGTCGGCCAGGTCCACGGCGCCGTCGCGGTGCGAATCGGCACAATCGCACGCGGGCGGAAGAAGATTCTGCCCGGCGAGCCGCGGGCTTCGAGCCCCAGTGTGGGACCGGTTTTCCAACCGGTCATTCGGCCTACCCTCAAGGGCAACCCGTGCGGACGTGCGATCGTCGAGCCGCGGGCTTTCAGCCCGCGCGGACGCGCGATCGTCCAACGCGCTGACCGCTCCATGCCTGTCGCGGTGCTGATGGGGGACCGCTCTATGCCTGTCGCGGTCCTGATCGGAGGCGGGGCCGGTGAGGCAGTCGACGAAGGCGGCGTGGTCGGCGAGGGTGACGATCCAGTCGCAGGTGCAGTCGCCGAAGGTCTCGCACTCGTCGGGAATGAGATTGTCGTTGCAGTCGGCCGCGTAGCCTTTGGCGATCTCGACGTGGTCGGGTACGTCGTTGAAGTTGCAGTCCTGTTCGATGCGCAGGAAGTAAACGTCCTGCTCGCCGTTGAAGGTGGCCGCGTAGGCGACGTTGACCCCGCGCGCATCGGACGTCAGGTCGTAGTAGTCGCCCAGTTTCTTGTTTCCGACAGGCCAGCCCACCCAACTGTCGAACACCGGGCTCACCGCCACCGCCGGCGACCAGGTCGCCCCCCCGTCCATCGAAAACGAGTAATGCAGTTCCGACAGATTCACCGCCCCGGTGTTCCGCGTGTCGTTCCACAACGCATCGATCCGCCCGTTCGGCGCCACGTCCATCATCCCGAACCACTGCCAACTGTTGCCGGGATACACCTGAACCGCAGGACTCCACGTTTCCGCCCGATCCGTGCTGCGTGAAAGGCGAACCCGTGAGGTACGGTCAGTATAGGGGTACTGTATCGTTGACCCAAGCACGTACACATTTCCCCGCGTTGGTCCGAAAGAATGATCCGTCGCGATCCAAGCCTGGCCAACTAGCCCTGCGGGGTTGGGCGCGGTAAACATGCTTATACTTCCTAACTGCGGAAGTGTAACTTCGTTGAACGTGCCAAGGTCATTGCCATTCATGGCATTATCTGAGCGAACTACTCCGAAGTACCAATTCGCGGCATAGAGAGAACCATCGAATCCAACGGCCATTGTGCCCCAGAATTCGTTATCCATGCCAGTCGATCCTTGGTACTCAAAAGTCACTCCCCCGTCTATAGAACGAACGAGAGGGGAATCCGTCCATAGTAGGTAGATGTTGTTTCGTCCGACGCTATTGGTCCGATCGATGACGATCCATTCTTTGTCGGGAAGGCCATCGTCATAGAAATAATAGGGCGCCGACCAGGTGACGCCGCCATCAAACGATTTGAATATCCGTCCAGCGCCGGGCGTGATACTGGCATAATAAAAAACGCCGTCGACGTCGGGCTCCAAGACCGGGTCGCTTCCGAAAACTCCGGGCGTCAGCGTCCCCGGAAACGTCCATGTCTGCCCGCTGTCGTGCGAATAAGCCCAGCCCGCCTCCCTGAAATCGGAAGCGATGCTGTTGAATTGCCTCCAGCCAATGACCATCTTGTTATGATCCGTCGGATCGACGGCCAGCGACGGCTCGTTGGCGGCATCGCCCCGAACGTTTCGCCCGTATGCGTCAACGTTGACTTGAACGCTCTCGAAACGTCCCCTTCCCCAAATCGTTGATTCATAGCGGGCACTTGGGCGGAAGACCCGCTGCGGCGGAATCCACGGGCTGGTGGGCGGAGCCTCACGGGCGGATTCGTTGTCGACCTGCAGATCGATGCGAGGGGGCTGGTCCTTCTCGTGCACCGCACCCCAAGCCGAGGGGGCGATCAACATCACCACGAGAATTGGCCATCCTCTTCGCGTCATCGGTACCTCCACGAGCCTCAGGGCGGGCCGAAAAGCAGCTAGCAACTGCCGTGCCAAAGCAAGAGGGGGTTGCACGTTCCTTTCCAATTCTAGCCGTTCGCCGTGGTGAACAACAAGAATCCCGGGGGGTGTTCCACGACGATGGGTGATTTCCCCCAGTGGAGTTGGGGATTTCGCGCACCTGCAGGCGTGCGACTTCGCCATGTTGGCTCAATAAGCCAGGTAGGGCAGGTGCTCGCACCTGCCTTTACCATCCTCGCCGAGCTAGGTAGGGAAGGTGCTCGCACCTGCCTTTACCAACCTCGCCGAGTGGTACCCCCGACAGGGCGGGTGGAACGCACGGGAAGCAAAATGTCAACGCACATTCTCCGCGAACGCGCGGCTTATTGTTGCCCGACTTCTTGAGCGGCGCCTTTGCTGCTGGGGCGATACGCGATCGGCCGGGTTGGTCGGGTTCGCGTCAAGGTCGCCGGTCGGCCATCCATGCCCGCGACAGCCCGGCCGCCGAATGGGCCCAAGCCGCGCATGCCCAACTGCCGCAGGCGGAACGGAGCCCCCGCTCTCGTGCGCTGCAAGAGTGTGCATCCCGCGCCGCGTTGGGCACTGAAAAAGCACTCTCCCCCGCACCAGCCCTACCGGAAAACCTAACATCAACCTGCCTCGAAATTCACGTCCTATAATATTTAGCCCGATAACTCCATGCCCCAAGCACCAAATAACTGGCGCGGACCCAGCGCAAACTTGTTTCACGTGAAACATGCCCATTTTAACACCCACCCCGCCCGCCACCCCCGTCCCTCCCCCTTTGCTAAGGGGGGATAAAGGGGGGTGGTCCCTCTCCCATCACCGCCCGCTGCCTCCTGCCAGCCGCCTACTGCCTACTGCCTACTGCCTGTTGCCTGTTACCTTCCGGTTTCGGCGTTTCGGCTTTCCGCGTTTCGGCGTTTCTCGCGCAAGCTCGTTTCGCGCGAAACACGATTGCGCCGTCCCCCGAGTTCCTTCGTGTTCTTCGTGGTTGCCCTCCCCCCGGCGCAAGCTCGTTTCGCGCGAAACAACGAATCAGTACCGCGCGCGCCAACAAGCGGTCCCCCCGACGGGCGCAAGGCTGTTTCACGTGAAACATCGTTGCGCAGCGGCGCGGGACTCCGTGCCCACTGCCTGATTGCCTCCCTGCCTCGTTGCCTTGTTGCCTTGTTGCCTTGTTGCCTCTTTCCTTGCTGGCGTTTCGGCGTTTCTCGCGCAAGCTCGTTTCACGTGAAACACATTTGCGGACCGGCGCAGAACCTCTGCGCCTGCTGCCTGTTGCCTTCCGGTTTCGGCGTTTCGGCTTTCCGCGTTTCGGCGTTTCTCGCGCATGCCCGTTTCGCGCGAAACAACCCCGCGCAACGGAAGCGCTCTCAGATGGGGTGACTACACGCTCATGCGCGCCGGTTCCGGCGCTTCTTCGATCGGCTTGCGCGCTTTGGGATAGGCCACCCGGCCGTGGTAGATACCGCACAGGCTCTTCACCAGCGACTCCTCCACCAGGCGGATTTCTTTCAGCGTGATGTCGCAGTCGTCGAACTGCCCGTCGGCCAGGCGGTCGCTGATGACCTGGTGCACCGTGCTTTCAATCCGCCCGACGGTCGGGTCGGAGAGCGACCGCACCGCCCCCTCGACGCCGTCGCACATCATCACCACGGCGGATTCGCGCGTCCGCGGCTTGGGCCCGCTGTAGCGGAACTCCGCCTCGGACACGGCGCGGTCGTGCCGCCCGCTGGCGATCTTCGGCTGCTTCTCGCTGGCTAAGTGGTGGAAGTAGCGAACCACGGTCGTGCCATGGTGCTCGGCGATGAACTGGTGCAGCACGTGCGGCAGCTTGTACTCGCGGGCCATCTCCAGGCCGTCTTTCACGTGCGCCAGAATGATGAGCAGGCTCATGGTCGGCGCCAGCCGGTCGTGCAGGTTGGTGCGACCTTCCTGGTTCTCGGTGAAGTACTCGGCTTTGGGAATCTTCCCGATGTCGTGGTACAGCGCGCCGACCTGCGCGAGCAGGCCGTTGGCCGCGATCCGTTCACAAGCGGCCTGCGCCAGCGTTCCCAGCACCAGCGAGTGGTTGTACGTGCCGGGCGCTTCGCGCGCGAGAAGCTGAAGCAGCGTCCGCGTGGGATCGCGCCATTCGAGCAGCGTCAACGCGGTGGCGACGCGGAAGATGCGTTCGATGAACGGCAGCAGGCCGGACACCACGAACGCCGCGGCGAAAGCGGCCAGCGCCGCCCATTGGGCGCGCTCCCGCAGGTAGGCCCACGAATGGGTCTCGACCAGTCCGCCCGCGACCGAGACGACCACCATCACCACCGCCGTAAGCGCGCCGGCCGTGATGAGCTTGGTGCGCGAACGGATTTCTTCGAGCTGGTAGGTGGTGGCCGCGACGCCGGTGATCAGCGTGAGCAGGAAGACGAGGTTTCCGCGCACGGCGGTGGCAATGAGCACCGCGAGAATGCAGATCGTGCCGATCGCGAAGCGCCGCGGATAAACGATGGCCACGATGCTTGCCGCGAACAATCCGGGAATGAATATCAACTCCGGAATGTGCGGCCAGTAGATATCAATGAGCACCGCGCCCGCCAGGGCACTCAGCAGCAGGGCGCCGTACTCGGCCAGTTCGAGTCGATTCTCGAAGATGCGGCGCTGGTTCATCCGCGCGTAGATCAGCAAGGTCAGGGCCAGAAACCCCACCAGCGCGCCCAGACCGATCCGTTGCAGCAGTCGTTCGAGTCGAAGCTGTTCGGCCTCTGGTGAATGGCCCTGGAGGAACGCCTCGTACGCGGCGTGATGCGCACGCAGCAGCTCGAGCTGTTCGGACCCCAGCACGCACGGCGTGATGAACGGGCGTCCTTTTTCATGAGTGATGTAGGCCTCGGGCGTGGCGGCTTCCGCCTTACGCATTTCCTCGGTGGTGCGGTCGGAATTGTAGATAATGGTGGGCTGCTTGCGCAGCGTGGCGAGCAGGACGTGCTGGACGGTGCTGCGCAGGTCGTAGGGGAAGGACTTCTTGGCCAGATCTTCCGTAACGCCGCGCAGGGCGCGTTCGTTTTCCTGCCGCACGACGCTGGAGTGGCGGACGTTGACCATGGTGCGAGAGCCGTCCGGTTCATCCCTTTCGACGACGATAAAATCGGCGTTGCTGGGCGGATCACGCGGTTCACGCAGGTTGCGAACGACGTGCTCGGTTTCCAGCGGAAGGTCGGTCACCCATTTCTGAAAAGTCCCGCGCCCCGCGTCGTCCGGCTGCGCGGTAAGGCGGCGCAGATAGTGGTATCCCGCCTCGTCGGGATCTTCTTCTAGAAACTCACGCACCTGCGCCGCGTATTCCTCAAACGTGGCGGCGTCGGCTGCGATGCGATAGAGGCGCGAAAGATCAGCCCGGATCTTGTCAAAGGTGACTCCGAATGCATTCCACTTGTAAAAACTGGGCGTGGAGGCGCGCGCTGCTTTGCGGTTGGTTTCGGTCTGCTTGGGGTTGGGCACCTGGAACGGGACGTGAGCGTAAATGGGGTGGTCGATCCGCTGACCAACCGCATAATCCAGTTTGTTCTCGCTGACCACCGCGACCACGGCCGCCCCGGCCGTAAACAGGGCTCCCAACAACACGGGCCATGACAAGACCCGGGAAGTAATACGTCCGCGCATTTCGCCAAGCGCTCGGGCACGCTGTTCACGTACCTGGCGACGGCGCGAGGATGCCTTATTGGACCAGCCAAACACGATAGTATTCTATCCAGTCGCCGGGTTGACCGCACGTGGTGGGGTATCGACGCGAGGGCTGGACCCCTTCGAGGTTTGGTGAAATCGCCATCTCAGACATTGGTAGGCGATTTATTATCGGACATGAAGGGCGCCTTGGCGTATCGCTCGACCACCCGTTGGACCAACGGGTGGCGTACAATGTCCTGTTTGGTCAGGCGAACCACGGCGACGCCTGGAACGTCCTCCAGCCGGCGCACCGCATCGACAAAGCCGCTGGTTTCGTCGCCCCGCAGATCGCTCTGGCTGTCGTCGCCG
>CAZMVD010000121.1:0-12854 GCA_964569425.1 uncultured Phycisphaeraceae bacterium | reverse complement strand
GAACGGCAACTCTGAAGGAGTTGCGGATCTCCCGACACCCCATGACACCTCCCGAGGGCGCCGCCCATAACTCCGTCATGGCTGACCAGCCCAAGGTAGCGGCGGCACCTCAAACTTGGGCGATGATCCACATCCCCGTAGAGGTAATCGATCGGCGATTGGGTTCGGGAATGGAAAACCGAGCCCTCATGCGCATCGACGGCAATATGACTCCATAACGCGAGAAATCGCCGAATCGACCAGCGCCCACGTCGATTCTGTCACGCCTGATACTCTATTCTCCCTTGTCCGTCCCCGCCTTAATCTCGTTGCCAATTCGGCTGTTATTCACCCGTCTGCCGTCTCAGGAACTTACCGATTCCGTGTCTCTGGCACGGGACTTGCACGAAAAAATTAACGCCCAGGCGGCGCCCGCGTGGTGGGAATCGCGCCGCACCTGACCGTCGATGATCGCCTATTGCCCAATCCTCGGCGCCTTGGAATCCGAAGCGCTCCGTCTCGCCCCGGCGGCTCGCGGGCTCACCGCCCCGGTCGACTACTACGAGCCCGAACACTCAACTTCGGAGGGTAATACCATGCGTACGTTGCTCGTGGTCATCATTACCGTGTCAACCTGCGCTGCCGTCGGCCACGCGCAGGTCCTCACTCCACTGGAACAAGTCGGCCAGAACCTCTTCTTCGACCCCGCACTCTCCACACCGCCCGGACAGTCATGTGCGGCCTGCCACGCACCTTCCGCCGGCTTCACTGGACCAATCTCCGAAATCAACGCGGCTGGTTCTGTCTACCCCGGTGCCATCCACGTCCGGTTCGGAAACCGCAAACCGCCCACCGCGGCCTACGGCGGCGAAAGCCCGGTCCTTTACTTCGACACCGATGAGGAAGCCTGGATCGGCGGCATGTTCTGGGACGGCCGGGCCACCGGCTGGACCCTCGGCGATCCCCTCGCCGAACAGGCCCTCGGGCCGTTCCTCAACCCCCTCGAGCAGAACAACCCCAACGCCTTCCTCGTCTGCAAGAGAGTCGCCAAATCGAGCTACGCCCCGCTCTTCCGCGCCGTCTGGGGACCCGATTCGCTCGATTGCATCCACGACCTCGAAGGAACCTACACCCGCATCGGCCGGTCGATTTCCGCCTACGAAAAATCGAGCAAGGTCAACCCATTCACGTCAAAGTACGACTATTACCTGGCCGGCATGGTCTCACTCAGGCCGCAGGAAGCCCTCGGGCTCGAACTCTTTGAACGCGCCGACAAAGGCAATTGCGCCGCCTGCCACCCCAGTCAGCCGGGCCCCGGCGGCGAACCGCCCCTGTTCACCGACTTCACCTACGACAATCTCGGCGTGCCCAAAAACCCCGCGAATCCTTTCTACCAAGCACCCAGAAAGTGGAACCCCGACGGCGCCGACTGGGTCGATCCCGGCCTCGGTGGTTTCCTGAAGTCGGCCGGTTACCCGCCCGAAGTCTACGAACCCGAAATGGGCAAACAGAAGGTGCCCACCCTGCGCAACGTCGACCGCCGTCCTTACCCCGAATTCGTCAAGGCGTTTGCACACAACGGCTTCTTCAAGAGCCTTGAGGAAATCGTCAACTTCTACAACACGCGCGACGTAGCCTTCTGGCCGCCGCCGGAGGTTCCCGAAAACGTCAATACCGACGAACTCGGCAACCTCGGACTGACCGCCGACGAGGAAGCGGCCATCGTCGCGTTTATGAAAACGCTCTCCGACGGCTTCGTACTGCCGTGAGGTGAATCGTCGTGCCGCGGTAAACCCGTCACCGCAAACGCCACGTGCGGCGGGGCCGTGCCCCAACGCCCGGCCCCGCCGCCGCGAGCCGGAATCCGCCGGCCAGAAGTACGCGCTCCCGGGTAGAGATAAAGGACAAGAAGTGCCACAGCATGGCACCCCATCCGTCAGCGCTTCGATCCTCCCGTCATTCGCCATTCACCTTCCGCCCTCTCGCCGCGATTCGCCGTAGCCGCTGACCTTCTGACTGAAGAAAGCCAGAGATTGGTTACTAACGAGAACCATCACCTTCGGGCGCCAGGCTACCTCGAAAAACTCTCCGCGAGAAATAGACCGTTCGATACATCGATGGCCCCCATTGAGGCACACTCACTGCAGCGACTGTACCTTCCGAACCGAATGGCTAAAATAGGCTCTGACCGGCCATCGAGAGGTGATCGATGGAGCGCTCCTAAGGGTGCAGCCGAATGCTGAAACGACAGAAAATCATCCTGGCGCTGCTTGATGATGCGGCGAAGCCGCTATCGCTCACGGCCTTCGTCAAAATGTCCTTCCTCCTCCGCGAGGAAACGGAACTCAGGGATGACGGTACGTTTTACGCGTTCGTGCCGTACCGGTTCGGACCCTTCTCCTTCGCACTGTATCGCGAGCTCGATGCGTTGGGTCTTCAGTCGTACATCGTGAAGGACGACAAGAGCATTTCTCTTGAGCGGTCGATGTTGAGCGACGCCCGGAAGAAGACCGCTGAGCTCCCAGCGTCCGTGCGGTCAGCCGTGCGCCAGATCACAATTCGCTACGGTTCACTGCACCAGGAAGCGCTCGTGCGCGATGTTTACGCACGCTTTCCTTGGTATGCGACGAAAAGTGAACGAACTGATCTGCTTCCACCTACGATGCCACCAACGTCCCCCGCCCGTCCCGCTGTTTATACGGCCGGTTACGAGCGAGAATCGGTGGATGGGTTCTTCGATCGAATTCTGCGGGCGGGCATCCGCGGTATTGCCGACGTCCGCGCCAACCCCATTTCACGAAAATACGGCTTCGCACGCAGCTCGCTCAGCGGAGTCGCGCAAAAGATCGGAATTGCCTATCGGCATTTCCCGCAGCTGGGTATTCCTAGCGCCGAACGTTCTGCGCTAGGAAGCTTCGCATCTTACCAGCGGCTGTTGGATCGATACGAAGCCCAGATGTTGCCGCGCCAAACCTCTTCCCTTTCGGACCTGTGCAGGCTCGTCATGCAGGAGCCGACTGCGCTATTGTGCGTTGAACATGACGTTCGTTGTTGTCATCGGTCGAGGTTGGCGAACGCCGTGGCCGCTGAGAGTGGGTTGCCAATTAAGCACTTGTGATGGGCTGCGTCAATCGTGGAACGGATGAAGGTATTGATCACCGTCAAGACGTACCCCATTCCGTCGGCGAGGTACGATGAATTGGTCTGCACCGCCGGTGTCCGCGAAGATGGCAGCCTCGTTCGTTTGTATCCGATCAACTTTCGCGACTTGCCGTTCAGCCAGCAGTACAAAAAGTATCAGTGGATCGAGGTTGCTGCCGTGAAGCACGTTGGCCGCGACGCGCGAAAGGAGAGTTATCGCCCCGACTGTGCGACCATCAAACTTCTTGGAGAGCCGATCCCCTCCGGACGCGACAACTGGGCGGAGCGGGCAAAGTACGTGCTTGCCAAGAAGGCGAGGTCAATGGAGGACCTTTCCGAACTGCAGGGGGCCGACCGCACGTCATTGGGTATTTTCAGGCCCAAGCAGATTCATGATCTTGTCTACAAGGCCGACGACGCCGACTGGAAGGCATCATTCAAAGCGGCACTCGCCCAAGCCCGGCTCTGGGATGATCGAAAAGCTTCGAAAGAACCGCCTCGCAAGGTGCCCTGGAAGTTTCAGTATGTCTTCGACTGCGATGATCCGCGCTGCAAGGGCAAGCATCAGATGATGATCGAGGATTGGGAGGTCGGTGCCCTTTATTGGAAACAAAGAGATCGTGGAGCGACGCCGGATGAGGCCGCAAAGACCGTCCGCGAGAAGTTCTTGGGCGAGCTGTGCGCGCCGGATCGTGACGCGCACTTTTTCGTTGGAACGATCCTCGCTCACCCGAAGACTTGGGTTGTAATTGGTGTATTCTGGCCGAAACTGGCAAAGTCGAAACAATCGCAACTAGATGAACCCCTGCTATTCCCAACGTAACAATGAGTCGTCGGATTGTAATCGCCGGGCAGTTTCGCGAGTCACGATGTGTTTGCCGCAACAGCACCGTTCGTGGCGACGTGACTAAACCGCGTCGCGTAGGCACTTGAAATACAGGACTCGAATGTGCTGAAAACCGCGAGCGCGGCGGACGTGCCCGGCTTTCTGTCCGTGGCGACCTTCTCAAGTTTGATCGCCTTGCGCACATTTGCCATGCTCCTTTCCAGACCGCAAGACCGCGCACGCGTGTGGCGCATCGGCTTCGCGTCCTTGCCTCAATGCCCCGCGACCTGGGTCGATGCGCCCGCAAGACAGCCGGTCAGGCAGTCGCCTTATCACCACTTGCGGCCAAACGCTGCGCGAACGCAAATCCGCCTCAGACGATGCACATTCGCCAATCGACGATTTCCTCCCCTCCTCCCGCCTCTTCTGTCGCTCCATTCCCTCACTTCCCCGTCGCCTGTTGCCTCTCGCCCGGTTCCCTGCTATTCCGCCCTCATTGATTACCGGCGTCTCGTCGACGCCCGGCGGCCTCGCTGCCCTGTGGCCCGGTTGCTTTGGCTCTGACGTTTCGGCGTTTCTGCGTTTCTGCGTTTCTTCATGTCCCGCTCCTCCATCAACTTCTTCGTCGACTGCTCCCTCGCCCTCCTCCTCCTCACCCTCCTGGCCATCTCCGGCGTCGTCCACTTCATCTTCCCTGCCCCCTCCACCGCCGCCGGCTGGACCCTTTGGGGCCTCGGCTTCGACACCTGGTCCCGCATCCAACTATTCGCCCTCGCCGCCTTCGCCCTAAACGTCCTTCTTCACCTCATCCTCCATTGGAGTTGGGTTTGCGGCTTCCTCGCCGCCCGCTGGTCGCGCCGCACCGGCCGCCGCGCCCAGGTCCACGACAGCGCCATGACCCTCTACGGCGTCGCCACCCTCATCGCCGCCCTCACCCTGCTGGGCACCTTCCTCCTCGCCGCCGAACTGGCCGTCGTCGCGCCAGATACGAACATTAACCAAACTGCACCTCCGGCCCACCGCCCCGCCACCCCCTGATTACCCCCTCTCGGGAACCAGCGGCCGACGCACTCCCACCGCCCGCCGGGCCACCCTCTACCGCAAGCCGCAACCCGCTATTCTCTGCCCCCAGTTTCATTCGCCGGCGCATCACGTAACAACGTCCTATAATATTTCGTCCCATAACTAATAGCATATCAGTATGAATAACTGACGCGGACCTAGCACAAACGTGTTTCACGTGAAACAAGCTTGCGCAAATGGCCTGTGATATCTTCCAAATCCATCCCCGCGCGGCCACCACGCCCTCCCCCCTTACCAAGGGGGGACACAGGGGGTTGTTCTCCCGCGCAAGCTCGTTTCACGTGAAACACATTTGCGCAAAGCACGCCAAAGGACGCGATCGCCCGCCCTCCCCCCTTACCAAGGGGGGACACAGGGGGGTTGCTCCCCGGCGCAAGCTCGTTTCACGTGAAACACGTTTGCGCATCCCCGTTGAAATGCACCCGACTCGCAGCAAGCGCCCAGCGAACCGCGTGCCTAACACCCACCTTTCCAAGGACGTGCACAGGGGGGTCGCTCCCCCGCGCAAGCTCGTTTCACGTGAAACACGTTTGCGCATGATCGCTTCACGCCTGCCCCGAAGAGCGCGCCGGGAGTGTTATTGACTTGAGCAGTTCAGGAACAGGGGAGCGTCGGTCCGCCCCCCTGCGCTCGCGGCCCGGATGCAATCACGCATGACCGACAGCGTCGACCAGAGCTTCCATGGCCCTGGCGCTGCCAGACGGACGTGCCTTTTTGCGAGAATGGTATTGAACGGGCGTGTTACTCCGCGTAAGCATGTTTCATGTGAAACGCGTTTGCGCAACCCCGAAGAAATGCACCCAGCTCGCAGCAACGGCCCAGCGAGCCGCGTACCAACCATCCCCCCTTACCAAGGGGGGACACAGGGGGGTTGCTCCCCGGCGCAAGCTCGTTTCACGTGAAACACGTTTGCGCAAAGCACGCCAAAGGACGCGATCGCCCGCCCTCCCCCCTTAACAGGGGGGATCGAGGGGGGTTGCGCCCGTGCCCAGGCTCGTTTCACGTGAAACACGTTTTCTCGCCCCGACCCGCACGATCGGACGAGACCCCCGGGAGTAAGACTTGCGGACGGCCGCCGAATGCGTTTAACTTCACCCATCCTGCGGACCCGGCACGCGCGGCGCCGGGCATTAACCCAACAGCCAGGAGTGCATCATGTCCAAAATGACCAGACGACTCGGTAGGGGGCTCGACAGCCTGGTGTCCAACATCCGCGACGATCCGCCCGCGGCCAGTGCCACGGCTGTGGCACTCTCTGCGGAAGCGCCGCCGCGATCTTCCAGCGATTCGCCGGGCGATTCGCCTCGTTCCGCGCGAAACGCCCCCCTCGCCATGATGATCGCCACACCTGAACTAAAACCTAACCCATTCCAGCCGCGCGACTTGGGCGCCGACACCGTCGATCACGGACTCGTCGACTCCATCAAGCTCCACGGCATTTTGCAGCCTATTACTGCAAGACGAATCCCCGGCGGTTTTCAGATCATCGCCGGCGAACGACGCTGGCGCGCCGCGCGCGAGGCCGGGTTGAACGAAGTGCCGGTCATCATCCGAGACGCCGACGACGAGCAGATGCTCGAACTCGCCCTCATCGAAAACATCCAGCGCGAAGACCTCAACGCCATCGAACGCGCCAAAGCCTATCGCCTCTACTGCGACCGCTTCGGCATGCGCGCCGAGCAGGTCGCCGAACGCGTCGGCGAGGATCGCACCACCGTCACCAACTACCTCCGCCTGCTCGACTTGCCCGGCGAAGTCCAGGCGCTCGTGGCCCTCGGCAAACTGGGCATCGGCCACGCCCGCGCCATCCTCAGCGACGACGACGCCGTGCGCCAGCGCAAGCTCGCCAAACTCGCGGTGGAGCGCGAACTGTCCGTCCGCGCCGTGGAAGAAACCATTCGCGAAGGCAAAACGCTGCTGGCCCGCGGGGAAGCAGTGCCACGCTCTGGCACTGCTGGCCGGCGCATGGCCCACCTCGCCGACCTCCAGCGCCGCTTCGAAGAAGCGGTGAAAACCCGCGTGACCATCAAGGAAGGCAAAAAGAAGGGCAGCGGCAAGATCATCATCGAGTACTACACCCTCGACGACTTCGACCGCGTCGCCGCCCGCCTCGGCGTGCACGTCGAATAAACCCCACGCCTCCCCGGAATTGCGCCCGGGCCGCCGCGTGCGCTTGGCCCGGGCCGCGCTTTGCCGTACAATCCGCCGCCAGACGCTGCCGCGCGGCGGGCGCGGCCCGACCGACACTCCGATCCCCGAGGAAGACCATTCATGAATGCACCGGTTGCCGGTTCGCCGTGCCAGACATGTGGCACTTTCGCGAGAGGATTGCCATGCGGCGCCCCGCTCGCCGCCGCGCTCGTCCTGGCGTCTCTGGCCGCCGGCGCCGCCGCACAAACGCCGCGCAGCCGCGCCCTGAACTACGATCCGGCCACCCGGCAATGGGCCGAAGCGCCAGTGCCACCACCTGGCACTGCCGAGGGCGACCTGTACCTCATCCGCCGGGACATCACCGCCGGGCGCCACGGCCGCGCCCTGTCCGCCTGCAAGAAATTCGTCAAGACCTACGGCGACAGCGACGCGCAGTATCCCAACCTGCTGCTCGCCCGCGCCCAGGCGCAGGTGGCCCAGCGCGATTACAAACACGCGCACGAAACCCTGCAGGAATACCTCAATCGTTTCTCGGGCATGGCCCAGACCGGCGAAGCGCTGCGCCTGGAGTTCATCATCGCCGAAGCCTACCTCAGCGGCGCCAAACGAAAATTTCTCGGCATTCCCATGCTTTCCGGCTTCGATCTCGCCTACACCATCCTCGACGATATCTCCGCCAACTTCCCCGACGACCCGGCCGCGGTCTATGCCATCAAGACCAAGGCCGACCATCTGTTCAAAGAAGGCGAACACGCCCTCGCCGAGGCCGAGTACTCGCGCCTGCTGACCGAGCACCCGCGCACGCGTTACGCGCAGCCGGCGTTGAAACGCGCCGCCGATGCGGCGCTGGCCGGATTCCGCGGCACCGAGTACGACGACTCGGCCCTCATCGAAGCGCAGGAGCGCTACCAGGATTACCGCCTGCGTTATGCCGCCGACGCCGACCGCGAGGGAGTGGGGCTGGTGCTCAACGACATCCGCGAAAAGCGCGCCGAGAAAGAACTCTCGATCGCCGCCTACTACGAGCGCACCGCACACCTGAGTTCGGCCGTGTTCTACTACCAGGGCGTGGTGCGCGACTGGCCGGACACCGCCGCGGCGGCGCAGGCGGCGAGCCGGCTGGCGCTGCTGGGGGTGGAAAGCTAAAAAGCCGAAAGCCGAAACGCCGAAAAAAAGGCAACCGGCAGCAGGCGGAAAGCCGAAACGCCGAAACGCCGAAAGCTGATGAGCGTAAGGGCGGCAGGGGGAGGTGAAGGCGCATAAGGACCGGCGCAAGATCGCCGTCCATCAGAAGGTGCCATATTCATGGCACTGACAATAGTCGATGTTCCAATCCAGGAGTAGCCAACCATGTTCGGCCACGTGCAGGCACATTTGCAGCAGGAACTTTCCGCGATTCGCGCGGCGGGGTTGTACAAGGAGGAGCGGCAGATTCTCACGCCGCAGGCGGCGGACATCCGGGTGCGCTTTCCGGACAGCGCGGCGCCGAAGGAGGTGATCAACTTCTGCGCCAACAACTACCTGGGGCTGTCGTCGCATCCGAAGGTGCTGGCGGCGGCGCGGGAGGGGCTGGAGAGCCATGGCTTCGGGATGAGCAGCGTGCGCTTCATCTGCGGCACGCAGGACATTCACAAGCAGCTCGAACGGCGGATCAGCGAGTTTCTCGGCACTGACGACACGATTCTGTATGCCGCGTGCTTCGATGCCAACGGCGGGCTGTTCGAGCCGCTGCTGGGCGCGGAGGACGCGCTGATTACCGATCAGCTCAACCACGCGTCGATCATCGACGGCATTCGGCTGTGCAAGGCCAAACGGCTGATCTACGCGAACAACGACATGGGCGAGCTGGAAGCGCGGCTGAAGGAAGCGGCGTCCGCGCGCTTCCGCATGATCGCCACCGACGGGGCGTTCAGCATGGACGGGACGGTGGCGCAGCTCGACAGAATCTGCGACCTGGCCGAGAAGTACGACGCGCTGGTGATGGTGGACGACTGCCACTGCACGGGCTTCATGGGTAAAACGGGCCGCGGCTCGGCCGAGCACTGCGGGGTGATGGGGCGGGTGGATGTCATCACCTCGACACTCGGCAAGGCGCTGGGCGGGGCGTCGGGCGGGTTCACCAGCGGGCGCAAGGAAATCATCGAACTGCTGCGGCAGCGCTCCCGGCCGTATCTGTTCAGCAACACGGTGGCGCCGGTGATCGTGAAGGCTTCGCTGGCGGTGATCGACCTGTTGAGCGAGTCGACAGCGCTGCGCGACAAGCTGGAGGCGAACACCAAGCGGTTCCGTGCGGGGATGACCGCGGCCGGTTTCGACATCAAGCCGGGCACGCACCCGATCGTGCCGATCATGCTGTACAACGCCAAGCTGAGCCAGGACATGGCACGCGACCTGTACCAGGAGGGGATCTATGTGATCGGCTTCTATTACCCGGTGGTGGGCAAGGGACTGGCGCGCATCCGCGTGCAGCTTTCGGCGGGCCACGAGTTTTCGCACATCGACCGCGCGATCGAAGCGTTTACGAAGGTGGGGAGGAAGTACGGGATAATGGGAAGGTGCAAGGACAGGATTATTGGTGACTGGCCAGAGTTGGGGCGGTAGCCGGAGATTGTGTGATGCGGGAACTTTTCGACCTAATTGGCGCGCTGTTTCGAGCGCTCTGGGAAATGCCACTGCCGTGCTTTGTATTAGTCGTGGGTAGCGTAATCGCTCTGATTGCGGCAGAGCGTAAGAAATAGAAGCGACGGAATTACCGGTAACGGATTGTGTTAAGGAAAGGCTCTGCCACTGGGTGCGCGGAGGGAGTGCGGAATGGAGATATCAGATTTCCGATTTGCAATATGAGACTTGAAATATGAGATTCGAGATTTGAGTCTTGATATCCCAATAGTCGGGCCACGCAGTGGAGGGCGGTGAGATGAAGTACTCGCGGTTTGAGGAATTGCCGGTCTGGCAGTCGGCGGTGGAACTGGCCGTGCGGGTGTACGAGCTGACGCGGCGGCGGGCGTTTCGCGGGCCGGGGGATCTCGTGAGTCAGTTGCGGCGCGCGGCGCTTTCCGTGTCCAACAACATTGCCGAGGGGTTTGAGCGCGGGACGACGGCGGAGCTGTTGAATTTTCTATACATCGCACGGGGGTCGGCGGGGGAGGTGCGCTCCATGCTGCATTTTGTGGAGCGGATGTCGGGAAGGCGGGCAGGGATGGCGGAGTTGCGGCGAGAGATGGGGGCGGTGGCGAAGTTGTGGCAAGGGACGGCGGCGGCGGGGGAGCCGCGTGCGATGGCAGCGCCGGAGAGGAATGAGGGGCCGGCGGGGGCGGAGCAATCTGCGATGGGGCGCGCTGAGATTTCAAATCTGAGATATGAGATTTCAGATTTGAGATCTGAGAGAGAGTCCGTGGATGGGGGCGGAGCGAAAGGGCGATCTGGAATTTCAGATTTGAAATCTGAGATATCAGAGCGCAATGCGGGGACCGAAAAGGCAGCGCAGATGCAGACCGCGCCGGCGATTCGGAGTGAGAGCGCGTTGGCACCAGGGGCCGAAGTCGGGTCGGAAGTGCGGTCGGAGATTGATGCCTTGTTGCGTCTGGCCGAGTCGTGTTCGCGGCAGATTCGCGGGTGGGCGGACAATCTGCAAAACAGCGACATTGCGGGGCCGAAGCATTTGACGACGGCGACTCGGCAGGCGTATGAAAATCGCAAACGGGCCGACGCATTCTGGCGGAAAGTGGATGCGGTCATGGAGGAGCGGGCGCACCGGATGGCGCAACCGCCGAACAATGGCGAAGTATCGCCGATTCCGGGGGAAGCCGGTCGAGAGGACAGGCGACCGACTGAGAAGCCGGCTTTGTGAACGGTTTGCGGGGAAGCGAAGCACCGGTGGGAAACCCGTGCGACACCGTTCCGATGCCAAGCTGTTCGGGTGCCGTACCGTGGCACTCGAGTGGTCCCGCGGGCGGGGGGGCGGCGCTACGGCGTGAATGGCGACTACCCGCGGACTAGGCGGGCGAGCGTGCGGTCGACCTGGTACTTGCCGTCGACCAGCGTGATGTTGAGCCCGGCGCTCTCGAGGTTGTTGAGATAGCGGAAAACGGTGCGGCGCGAGCTGCGCAGCTTGCGGCGCAGGTCCTCGACGGTGGCGCCTTTTTCCATCATGGCGATCATCTTGAGCTGGCGGCCGAAGGTGGAGCGTTCGCCCTCCAGGTCGCGGCAGAGTTTCTCGGCGAGGCCGCGCACCGCCGGCAGGCGATCGTACTGGCGGGCGCGTAACGCCGCCTTGATGGCCATGTGGATGGCCAGGATTTCGGAAAATTCGGAACGTGCGCTCAACTGTCCGGCCATGGGAACCTCCTCAATCGAAGGACTGCCCGGTGCACCGCGGCACCGGACAAGATAGCGGCACAGCGCGTGGGTTCGGATGACAATCCCACGTCAGCGGATACGATAGCACTGGTCCGGTTTAATGACAAGCGTTGACACCGGGGTTTTTTGCGCCGCGGCGGTCGTTGGTTCAAGGGCTACTCGATGGTGCCGGCGGCGCGCGGGGTCTGTTCAGGTGGGTGGCACTTTAATGGAATACATGCGCTGGGCGAAGGTACACGAGCGGGTTCGGTACGAGCTGACCGACAGCGGCGTGCCGGCGGTGCACCGGCGGGAGTTGGATACCCTGGCGACGCCGCCGACTTTGGAGAATCCGGGGCCTTATGGTCATCCCCAGTTGATCGAGGCGATAGCGCGGCGCTACCGGGTGCCCGCGGGCGGGGTGGTGCTGGCGCCGGGGGCGAGCGGGGCGAACTTTCTGGCCATTTCGGCGGCGGTGGCATGCGGGGGCTGCGTGATGCTGGAGCAGCCGACGTATGAGCCGTTGCGGCGGCTGGCGGCGTTTCTGCATCTGCGGGTGATACCGTTGCGCCGCGATCCGGCGCGCAACTTCGGTATGGTGGTGGAGGATGTGGAACTGGGGCTGGACGACGGGGCGGCGGCGGTGGTGTTAACCAATTTACACAATCCGAGCGGTCAGGAGTTAAATCTGGATACGATTCGCGCGGTGGCGGAGCGATGTGCGCGGGCGGGGGCGACGCTGATCGTGGACGAGGTGTATCTGGATGCGGCGCGATTGAGCACCGATCAGGCGTGCTGGACGGCGGCGAACGTGGCGGAGAACGTGATCGCGACGAACTCGCTGACCAAGGTGTATGGGTTGAGCGGGCTGCGGGCGGGGTGGCTGTTGACCAATGCCGAGCTGGCGGAGCGGGCGCGGCGGGTGATGGACCTGACGACGGTGAACAACTCGGCGCCGTCGATGTCGCTGGCGCTGGCGGCGATGGGGCACATCGCGCCGCTGGAGGAGCGCTATCGCACGATGTACGCGGCGGGTCAGGCAGTGTACCGGCGGTGGCTGGCGGAGGAGCCGCGGGTGCAGGGGTATCCGAGTTGCGGCGCGATCTTCGAGCTGGTGCGGCTGCCGGAGGGGGTGTCGTCGGGGGCGTTCAACGAGCTGCTGGCGGCGCGCTATGACACGCAGGTGACACCGGGTCATTTCTTCGAGCTGGACGACCACGTGCGGGTGAGTCTGACGCTGCCGGGCGAGGCGCTGGCGGAGGCGCTGCGACGGTTGAGCGCGGCGCTGGATGCGGTTGAGTAGAAAGCCGAAACGCCGAAACGCCGAAACGCAGAA
>CAZMVD010000120.1:241-12869 GCA_964569425.1 uncultured Phycisphaeraceae bacterium | reverse complement strand
GATGTCTGCATCCCGTAGTGCCTTGCTCCGCGATACCCGGCGCGTCGGCCGTGGATTCACTGCTCAGCGAGGGTACCTGCACCGGAGCCCAAGGGGCGACGTACTCGCGGCGGTGGTGCGGCCGCGGGGTATCAGGCCAATCATGATCCGCCTTCAGGACGATGGAAGAGCCCGCGTTCACAGGCGACGGCGAACGCTTCGGCGGTGGCTTTGAGCATTTCCCACGCATGGCGAATGCGGTCTGCTTCGGCGGGTTCGATTTCTCCGTCGTCTTCGATGGAGCGGGTGACGGTGCCGAGGAGCTGGCTGAACTCCATCACCAGTCGCTGGGTGTTGACCAGCAGTTCGGTGTTGACGCGGGGGACTTCGGCGGGCGGGTTGTCGACCAGGAATCCGCCGTTTTCGTGGCAGAGCCAGTTGACCACTTCGCGGTCGCCGGTGAGTCTGACGATGTCGGCAAGGCGGTCGAGCGGGTTGCGGGCGCCGCCCGCGTCGGGGTCGTGGGGGTCGAATTCCTGGCACCACTTGTAGACGAGGGCGGGCGAAACGCGCAATACCGCGGCGAGGGCCTTGACCCCGACGCGATCCGCGGCGCGTTTGAGGACTTCGTGCGATTTCATCCGGGCGCCATTCTGAAAGCCGCCGGGGCCGGTTTCAAGGCCCTCGGGGACCCTGAGCGAGTGGCCGTATACTACCGTTTCGATCCGGCGGCAACCACCGGAGGGTGACGAATGGGTGTTGGCTGGTAGGCCATGAGCGAGCGACACGTCCAAACCAAGCGAGAAATCGAGGCGTTGCTGGCGCGCGCCGGGTTGTCGCCGAAGCATCGTTTCGGGCAGCATTTTCTGATCGACGGCAACCTGATGCGGGCGCTGGTGCGTTCGGCGGAGATCAGCAAGGCCGACACGGTGCTGGAGGTGGGTGCGGGTACCGGAGGGTTGACCGACCTGCTGGCGGCCGACGCCGGGCGGGTGGTCGCGGTCGAGCTTGATCGTGACCTGTTTCCCCTGCTTGAAGAGCGATTCGCAGGGGCGGAGCACGTTACGCTGATTCACGGGGACATTCTGGAGAGCAAGCACCGCCTGCGGTCTGACGTGGCGCAGATCCTGGGGGAGCAGGAGCGCGGCGGTGGAGCGGTTAAGCTGGTGGCCAACCTTCCCTATCAGGTGGCCACGCCGCTGGTGATGAATCTGCTGACCGACTTTCCGGCGGTGCGGCGGCTGTGTTTTACGGTGCAGGCCGAGGTGGGGGAGCGGTTTGTCGCGCAGCCGGGGGGCAAGAGCTACGGTCCGCTGGCAGTGGTCAGTCAGCTTGTGGGGCGGCTGGAGACGCTGGCGCGCATCGGGCCGCCGTCGTTCTGGCCCCGGCCGGCGGTGGACTCGGTTATGGTGCGGCTGGAGCGACTGGCGCCGTCGGCGCTGGAGGGCGAGGCCCTACGGCGCTTTGCCGACCTGGTGCGGCGGGTGTTCGAGCATCGGCGTAAGACACTGCGCGCGGCGCTCGGGTACGTTGTAGCGGGGTCGACGTGCGAGCGCATCTGCGCCACCCTGGACGGGCGGCGGCGGGCGGAGACCGTGGCCGTCGCCGAATGGCTGGAACTGTTCAGGTCGATTGAGGCGGAGGGGGCGGGTCGAGCCAAATCGCGCCCCGAACCCTGAGCGGGGGCGAAGCGCCGCCCCCGGACCTGCCCACGCAATCGCTCGATTAACTTCTGGTCTTGGTATCCTCCAGCACAAAGTGGCCCTGGGTATAGCCGAGCCGCCACAGCCATTCCTTCAGCAGACAGAACGTTACGGGCACCGTGAACAGCGTCACCAGTTCGATGCTCATGCCCCAGAAGCTGGGGAGGGCCATGGGGATCATCACATCGGCGCCGCGGCCGGTGCTGGTAATCACCGGCAGCAGGGCGAGCACGGTGGTGGTGGTGGTCATCAGGCAGGCGCGGACGCGGCGGGTGCCGGCCTCGACGACGTGGCTGCGGATGTCGGCGATGCCGCGGACCGGTTTGCGCTCAAAGACCTGATTCTGGTAGGTGGTCATGACCACGCCGTCGTCGGTGGCCACGCCGAACAGGGCGATGAACCCCACCCACACGGCGGTGCTGAGGTTGTAGACCCGGAGGTTGAAGACTTCGCGGATGTTGCGTCCGAAGACCTCGAAATCGAGGAACCAGGGCTGGGCGGTGGCCCACAGGCCGATGAAGCCCCCGGCCCAGACGACCGCAATGCCGATGAACACGATGAACGTCACCGGCACGGACCGAAATTGAAAGTAGAGAATCAGGAAGATGGTGAAGAGCGAAAGGGGGAGCATGACGGCGAGTTCCTGCTGGAATCGGAGCTGTCCCTCGTAACTTCCGGAGAACTTGTAGTGCACCCCCGGCGGCAAAACGAGTTCGCCGGTTCCGAGCTTGTGCTCGAGGGTGCGCGCGGCCTCTTCGACCACGTCCACTTCGGCGTATCCGGGCTGCATGTCAAAGAGCACGTAGGCGACGAGGAAGTTATCTTCGCTCTTGATTTCCTGGGGGCCGCGAACGTAGGCAATGGTGGCAAGCTGGCTCAAGGGAATCTGCTCGCCGTTCATGCCCGGCACGGCGACCCGCTCCATGGCTTCGATGCTGTCGCGCAGCTCGCGCAAATAACGCACGCGGACCGGATAGCGCTCGCGGCCTTCCACCGTGGTTGTGGCGCGGACCCCGCCCAGGGCGATTTCGACCACGTCCTGCACGTCGCGGATGTTTACACCGTAGCGCGCGATGCGCTCGCGGTCGATCTCAATTTCCAGGTAGGGCTTACCGACGACGCGGTCGGGCACCACGGCTGCGGGCTCGACGCTGGGCACAGTCTTGAGAATGTCCGCGATCTGGTAGGCGACCTTTTCGATGTCCGGCAGCGTCTTGCCGAAGACCTTGACGCCCATGGGTGCGCGCATGCCGGACTGGAGCATAACGAGCCGCGCGGAAATGGGCTGGAGATACGGCGCGCCGGTGGCGCCGGGGAAACGCGCCGCGGTCTGTACTTCGTTCCAGATATCGCGCGGGCTTTTGATATGCGGCCGCCACTGGCGGATGGGGTTGCCGTTTTCGTCGACCACGAGTTCGCCGGTGGTCGGGTCGCGACGGTATTCGGTCTTGTAGAGGATGACGGTTTCGACCATGGAGACCGGCGCGGGGTCGAGGGCGGACTCGGCGCGGCCGACCTTTCCTACCACGCTGTCCACTTCGGGGATGGCGCGGATGGCGCGGTCCTGCGCGGCGATGACCTCGAGTGCCGGGGCGATGCCCGCGTGGGGCATGACGGTGGGCATATAGAGGAAGGAGCCTTCGTCGAGCGGGGGCATGAACTCGCGGCCCAGGCCGGGGAAGCGATGGGTTCCGCCCACCCACAGCGTTGATGAGTAGACCGTGTTTGGTTCCACGCCGACCGCGCGCAGGGTCGCGGGGGCAAGGGCAAACACACGGCCGAAGCCGAGCCAAACGACGGCCCCAAGAAGTGTGATGGCAGCCGGGACACAAAGAAAAGCGAACTTGTGGCGCAGGAAAAGACTCAGCAACGCGGGGTAGAACTGGATGAACAGCAGTCGCAACCCGGTCCACACTGCGTTGAGCACGAATACGAAGACCAGGTTCTTCCAGAGCCCGACGCCCAGTCCCAGGGGCATCCAGTGCAGGGTCAATAGATAGAGCACCGCTACGGCGGCGATGATGCTGGTGGTGTACACTCCGAAGCGGCGGAGGCGCGCGGGCAACAGCGGTTCGACGACCGCAAACACCGCATAGGCCGCTAGCAGCCAGGCCGCGGGGCTCACCGTCATGCCGCCCCAGGTGCCGGCTGCCAGCAGTACGACGCGCCACACCCACCAGCCGGGAACGCGATACGGATGGACGTTGGAGCGCTGCTTGCGAAAGAGCAGGTGAGCGAGGGCGGGAATAATGGTGAGCGCCACGGCCACCGAGGCGAGCAGGGCGAAGGTTTTGGTGTAGGCCAGTGGTCTAAAGAGTTTTCCCTCGGCGCCGACCATGGCGAAGATGGGGAGAAAGGAGACGACAGTCGTGGCAATGGCCGTGACGACGGCGCTGCCGACTTCGCTGCTGGCGCGATAGACGATTTCGAGGGTGGGTTCGCGTTCGTCGGCCTCGTCGTAATGTTTGTAGATGTTCTCGCAGAGGATGATGCCCATGTCGACCATGGTGCCGATGGCGATGGCGATGCCGCCGAGGCTCATGAGGTTGGAATCCACGCCGAACTGCTTCATCAGGATGAAGGCGAGCAGGATGGCGATGGGCAGGTTGAGGCAGATGAGCAGGGCACTGCGGAAGTGCATGATGAACACGATGACCACGAAGATGGTGATCAGGATCTCGTCGATCAGCGCGTTTTTGAGGGTGTCGAGGGTTTCTTCGATGAGCACGGTGCGGTCGTAGAAGGGGACGATCTGCACCTGCGAAAGGGTGCCGTCGGGAAGGGTCCTGGTCGGCAGCCCGGGGGCGATATCGCGGATGCGCTCCTTGACCCGTTCGATAACCTCCATGGGGTTGGCGCCGTAACGAACGAGCACTACGCCGCCGGTGGCTTCCACGCCGTCCTTGTCCAACATACCGCGGCGCAGCGCCGGGCCGATGTGCACGTGGGCCAGGTTTTTGACGTAAATGGGCACGTTGTCAGTCACCCGGACCACGATGTTCTCCACGTCGCTTACCGTGCGGATGAAGCCCTTGCCGCGCACCAGGTATTCGACGCCGTTGAATTCGACGGTCTCGGCGCCGACGTCGATGTTGGCGCGCTGCACGGCCATGAAGATGTCCTGGAGTTTGACGTCGTGGGCGCGCATGGCGTCCGGGTCGACGTCGATCTGGTATTCGCGGACGTACCCGCCCACGCTGGCCACTTCGCTGACGCCGGGAATGCCCTGAAGCGCGTAGCGCACGTACCAGTCCTGGATGCTGCGCAGCTCCATCAGGTCGAAGCCGCCGTGGCTGGGTTCCAGCGTGTACCAGAAGACCTGCCCCAGTCCGGTGGCGTCGGGCCCGAGGCTGGGCGTGACGCCCTCGGGTAGGAGCGACTGTGCGACGTTGAGCTTTTCCAGCAGGCGGGAACGGCTCCAGTAGAAATCCACCTCGTCGTCGAAGATGACATAGACCATGGAGAAGCCGAACATGGAGAACGCGCGGATGGTCTTGAAGCCCGGCGTGCCCTGGAGAAGGGTCGTCAGCGGGTAGGTGATCTGGTCCTCTACGTCCTGCGGCGAGCGCCCCGGCCACTCCGTGAAGATCACCTGTTGGTTTTCGCCGATGTCGGGAATGGCATCGACCGGAATGGGGTCGCGGGGGATGATCGGGTCTTCGGTGGCGAAGGGCATGACGCGGTAGCCCCAGACGATGATGAACCCGACGAGGAGAAAGACGACCAGCTTGTTCTCCAGGCAAAAGCGGATCGTGTGGTTGATGATGCCGCGCGGCCGGTCGGGTGTCAGGAAAGTGTCAGTGGCCATGGGACGGTCCTCCGTGGGCGGGCCGCGGCGCGATGGTCTCCTTGAGCACGCCGCAGGTGGGCATCACCGCGCCGAAATAGGGATTGCGGACGCCTTCCGTTTCCTGGAGCCAGGGAGCGCCGCGGTTGTCAAAGGCCATGGGGCAGTGGTAGAGCAGCACGCGAGACCGGCCGGCGGGTCCCCAGCGACGCACCAGCGGGATGAGGTCGTTCGACACACCTTCGAACGCGGCGCGCGCCTGCGCGATGGACGGGGCGGAGGCGATGGACTCGGCGTGGCGGATAGGGGCGGCGGGGAATTCCTGTCCGGGGAGAGATTCGCGCGCTGCTTCTTCCAGGGATCGCAGCGCCGCCACCAGGTCTGCCGCAGCGCCACGCGCGCGATCGAACTGATCGCCCGCCAATGCGGCGTGCACGGCGAAGTACGCGGTGAGCGTTCGTTCGAGCGCCTGTTGCTGGGGGGCGGACAGGGGTTGATCGCCCTGTGAAGACAGCCGCTCCACTTGCGGAGCGGCGACTGGCGGCACCCCGGCGTCCATCGCCGGCGGGCGCATCATGCTGGGACGGCCGAGAATCTGCACGGCGCTGTCCACGAAAATGCCCCCGTGCACGACAACCAGTTCGCCCTCCGCGAGACCCTCGCGGACGATGTAGTCGTCGCCAGCGCGGGCGCCGAGTTGAACTTCGCGTCCTTCGAAGCGGCCGGGCCGATGGGGCATGGCGACGTACACCACTGCCCGCTTCCCGGTCAGCAGCGGCGCGGTGGCAGGGATGACCAGGGGGAGGGCGACCTGGGCCGGGTCTTCCGCGACATAGCCGAGTGACGCGGCGGGGACCCGTGGCATGCCGCACTGCGTACACGCGCGGGGGCCGTCGCCAATGTCGTCGGGATGCATCGGGCAAATCCACTTGCCCGACAAGGCGGTGTCCAGCACGCGGCCGTCGGCGGTGAGCCGGGCGCGAACCGTGGCCCGGACGAACATGCCGGGTTTGAGTCGTCCGTCGGCGTTGGAGGCATTGACGCGGACTTTCACGGTTCTCGTCCGCGCGTCGAGGACCGGATCGATGAAGGCGATCGTGCCGTGGAACACGTCGCCGGGATAGGCCTCGGTTTCGAACGACACGTCCTGCCCGTAGCGCAGCCAGGCCAGATCGAGTTCATAGGCATCGAGCTTGATCCAAACGCGGCTCAGGTCGGCGATGGTGTAGATCTCGGTGCCGGTTTCGACGTAAGCGCCTTCGACCAACCGCTTTTGCGTGACGATCCCGCCGATGGGGGCGTAAATGGTGAGGCGGTCGTTGGGCCGGCCGCGTTGTTCGATCTCGGCCAGTTGATCGGCGGTCAACCCCCAGAGCAGCAGCTTCTGCCGTGCCGCCTCCAGCGATCCTTCGCGCACCTGGCGCTGCGACTCGGAAGCGCCGGGCGCGAGCTCGCGCATGGCCTGGAGCGCCTGAATGAGCTCCTGCTGGGCGGCGAGCAGTTCCGGGCTGTAGAGTTCGACCAGGTGGTCCCCCTGTTGCACCGGCACGCCGGTAAAGTCCACGAACAGGCGATCGAGCCGGCCCGGCACGCGCGCGGTGAGCGTGCGCTGGCGGGTTTCGTCGTAATCGACCTTGCCGACCATGCGAATGTCGGCGGCGACGAAGCGGCGCTCGACGGGCGCCGTACGAATGTCGGCCAGTCGCCGCGCCGTTTCGGAGAGCGATATTTCGGCAAAGGCGGATTCCGACGGCGCTGAATCGGTCATGCCGTCGTCATCCTCTTCCACCTCGACCATTTCCATGCCGCAGATCGGGCATTCGCCGGGGCGTTCCATGGGGGGTACGCAGAACATGGAGCAGGCGTATTTCGGTTTTTTTTCCGGTCTTGCGGGCGGGGCGGGCTCGTCGCGCGCGCCGGGGACGAGGTCCATGCCGCAGATGGGGCATTGCCCGGGATGGTCCTGGCGGATCTGTGGGTGCATGGAGCAGGTCCAGAACGGGGCGTCCGTGGGGGCTTGCGCCGCCATCTCGGGGCCGGCGCCCGCCGGTGCGCCGGAGGGCGCGCCAAGCCGAGCGCCCAGCCAGAAGGCGGCGACCAAGGCGACAACGCCCAACACGATGCGACAAAGGCGCGCCAGCAGTGTGCGCAGGGTCGGGGAACGCCAAGTGTTGCCGGAACGTTGGGATTGGTTTGATTCGGTCACGGGATCAGTCCTCTTGATGGGTGTAGTTGGAGGATGACGAGTCAGTGGGGACAGCGGCGGGCGGCATGGCGGGCTCCAGTCGCCCGCCAAGCTGCCGCTCCAGTTCGGCCAGTGTCACCAGCGCGTCACGTAAGAAGGTCAGGGTGTTGAGCCGGGTCATGATGAGGTCTTCCTGGACTTGCAGGAAGACGGTCACGTCCTCGCGGCCGGCGCGGTATGACTCCCGGACGACCTCGAGGTTGCGCTGCACCTCCGGGAGGATGACCTCGCGGAAGAAGCGCACCTGCTCCAGCGCCTGTGTGTACATCACCGCCGATTCGCGCACCGCGGCGGTGATCCGCTGGCGGGCCGCGTCGTATTCGCTCAAGCGCTGGCGAAGGACGTGCAGGGCCCGGGCGATCTGCGCCTGGTTGCGGTCGAACAGGGGCAGTTCCACCTCGAACATCGGGCCCACCATCCAATCCACGTCCCGCGCGCCGGGTGCGAACGGAGCGAGCGGTGCCGCTTCGGGTGTGCTGCCGGCGGCGGTCTGGACGGCGGCATTGCCCAGCCGTCCGGCGAGCTGCTGGTTCTGCGAGCGGGGTGCCGGCGAACGCTCGAAGGTGAGCCCCACGGCCACCTCCGGCCAGGCCTCGCGCCGTGCCAGCAGGAAGTCGTGCTCCGCCGCACGGGCCATCCACTCCGACGCCTGAAGGTCGAGGCGTCGTTCCTGTGCGCCGGCGACCAGCGCGGGTTCGTCGGGCAGCGGCGAAAGTGGTTCGTGGAGTTCATGGGCGGGCCGCACCTGCCAGGCGTCCGTGGCGGCGGGGAAGCCGATCATCAGCAGCAACCGGCGCTTCAAACTGCGGAATTCCGCTTCGGTGGCCATCAGATCCGATTGCAGCCGCAAGTAGCGAATATGCGCCACGCTGGCTTCCACCGACGTGGCCTTGCCCGCGGCCTGTTGGGTGAGGATCAGACGCCGCGCCTGTTCGACCACGTCCATGTTCTCGCGGATCAATTCGATGGCGCGCTGTGCGAACTGAATGCGTGCGTAGAGCGACTTGACCTCCGCGGCGGCTTCCACCGCGCGGTCGGCCACGCGCAGAATGATGCGCTGAAGTTCCGCATCGGCGGCCTGCTGCCGGGGCTTTCGGAGCCACAAATCCTGGAGTGCCTGCATGGGAAAGCCCGCGCTGCGCAGCATGGCCCGCCCGCCGGTCTCCGGGAACATGACCATGAAGTTGAGCCGTGGGTTCTGGAGCAGTCCCGCCTGGAGCAGATCGGCATCAGCCTGGCCGATGGTCTCCAGGTCGGCGCGCAGCTCGCGGTTGTTGCGCAGCGCCAGTGCCACAGCTTCGTCACAACCCAGCATGGTGGCGCCGTCCCACGGCGGCGGGGACTCATCCCAAGGCGCGTGCCATGCGGGACGCTCGCCGGTGTGAGTTTCCACCAATTCCGCGGCGCGGCGGACGTGATTGTCGGCATTGGGTGCGGCGCAGCCGGACAGAGCCAGCGGGCACACTACCACGCCGGCTAATACCAACCCTGCCGAGCTGGTGGGCGCGCGGCGGCGCCTACGTACGCATGGGCAGTTCCGGATGGGATTCATGGAGTGAACTCCGTCAGGATACCGGTCTCATATAGGCAGCAACTTCAATGGGCCGGGACGTGCCCGGTCGGCGTACCGTAAGGGCGCTTTGCCTGGCGCGCAACGGATGGCGAAGTACATCGGGAGCGCAACGACGGGGGCCGGCAGACCGTACCCATGGCGCGCGACGACAAGGGGCGTCCGACCCGCGGTGACGCGGTGGTGCAAGTAGAAGATGGGACTATTTCAGCCAGCGGGAAAGATGGGCCTGGCGGTCGTTATGCCCCGGCGGCGGGTGCGCTCGCGCGGGCGGGGCGGAAGAAAACAAACCGGTCATGCCGCAGTCTGCGTCAATAACCAAAACCGCGGCCTGGCCGGCCGCCTGATCCGGGGCGCCCGCCGTTACGGGGGCAGGTGCGACCGGTGCAGTTGTAGCGGGTTCTGCGCAGGAGCAGGCGCTAGCGGGTCGCCGGAAGCCGGTGGCGTCGCTGGGAGTGGAACTACCGCCGCAGCAGCAACAGCAGCAGCGCCCGGAACCGGGCTGCTTGTCTTCCCGGGATTCGCAGGTACAGGCCGGGAGCGAAGCCCACGACTGCAGCGTCAACCCGAGAATGGCCAATAAGCGCCACATGATCCCTCGATTCTAGCCCTCCCTGGGTACATCGGCAAGAGAAATGAAGCGTATTGGTTGGCGTGTGGAGGAGTTACCAATCGATTCTCACAATCTGAGCACCGTTTCGGCCCTGCTCCCAGGTGGCGGTTCAATAACCGCCCCGCGTGGAGACGGGAAACCGGGGCGAAAGGCGATCGGCAGGGCGGCTGTTGATCGGCCGCCCGGGTACCGGAAGCTGGCCCCCCCAAGTTGCCTTGCCGAACAGCAATTCGTCGGGTAGACAATGGTCGGGGTGGGTTCGTTTCTGGATGGGGTGGGGCGCGGTTACGCCTTTTCGCAGTTCGCGAACCTAGTCTGGTTGTCTGGTACCTGGCAGGAGTACGACGGTCATGTTGATCAATAACGGCAGCCGGCGCTTGCGGGGTGGTCTGATTGTGTTGGCAGGTACGTTGGCGTGCCTGGGAAACACTGCGGCAGCGCCGGCGCAGCGCGAGAGCGCAGCACCACGTTCCAATGTCGAGAAGGCGGACCAACTTCGCCAGGATCTTCGCGAGATGATCTCTCTGGCGCGCGACCGCGTGTTTCCGTCGCTGGTGAATATCAAGGTGATTACGGTGCGCTACTGGGACGGGCGGGAGCGCAAAGGGCAGGCCGTGGGCAGCGGCACCATCATCTCGCCCGAAGGATACGTGCTCACCAACTACCACGTGGCACAGAAGGGCAAGAAATTCCGCTGCACGCTCGCCGACAAGCAGGAGATTTCCGCCGAACTGGTGGGCGAGGATCCGCTGACCGACCTGGCGGTACTCAAGCTTAACCTGGACGAACTCAAGGACGGTTCGCAGCCGCTGCCGGTGGCCAAGTTCGGGGATTCCGAAGAGATGATCATCGGCGACACGGTGATGGCCATGGGCAGTCCGTGGGCGCTGTCGCGCTCGGTGACGCTGGGGATTATCTCCAACACCGAACGGATGCTGACCGGGCGCGACGACGACGTGGACGACATGTACTTCGACGAGGATCAGCGCACTGGGCTGTTCAATCGCTGGATTCAGCACGACGCGGCGATCAGCCCGGGCAACAGCGGTGGGCCGCTGGTGAACCTCAAAGGAGAGCTGATCGGCATCAACACCCGCGGCTCCTTCTTCGGCGGCGACATGGGCTTTGCGATTCCATCCAACGTGGCGCGCGACGTGGCCGCCAAGCTCATCGAGCACAACGAAGTACCGCGAAGCTGGTGGGGCATTACCCTCAAGCCCATCAAGAAGTCCGGGTATCTGGAAGGGGTGCTGGTCAATTCACTGGACCGTGAGGGCCCGTCGGAAAAAGCAGGCCTACGGGCCGGGGACGTGATTCTGGCCATCGACGGCGATCCGGTGACCGTGTGGTTTCCGGAGGAAGTGCCGCCGCTGCTCAAGCGCCTGGCGGATTACCCTATCGGCACCAGCGTGCGCGTGGCTTATCAGCGCGGCGGCGTGATGGCTGAAACGCAGGTGGTCACCGAGAAGCTGACCAAGGATCGCGGCGACGAGGCCGCCTTCCGCGCCTGGGGCATGGTGGCCGTGGACATTACTGAGAACATGGCCCGGTCACGGCGGCTGGACAGCACCGACGGTGTGCTGGTGGACAGCGTGCGCAGTGGCAGCCCGGCGGAACTGGCCGAGCCGCCACTCGCCTCCGGCGACGTGATCCGCGTCATCGACGGCGAACCGATTCACAACCTCGCCGGGCTGATCGAGCGGTACGACCGGATCATGGAAATGGAAACGCTACCCGAGTACCTGCTGGTGGAGTTCGACCGCAGGGGGATGAACAACCTCACGCTGCTCAAACCCAAGCCCGACAAGGACGTGGATCCGCCGCGGGAGGTGTCGAAGGGTTGGATCGGCGTGGCGGTTCAACCGGTGGTGGTCAAGCTGGCCCGGCAGATGGGCCAGCCCGAGGCCATCGGCTTTCGCGTTACCCGTGTCTACCCGCGGACCGTGGCCGCGGCCGAGAGCGACCTGCGCGTGGGTGACATCGTTCTGTCACTCAATGGCGAGCGCCTTAAGCCGCGCGGCGTGCAGGACGCAGGGCTGTTTCACCGCCAGGTGCGGCGGATGGAAATCGGCGAGGAGGCGAAGCTGACGGTGCTGCGCGACGCCGAGGAGCGGGAGATCGTGGTGAAGCTCGAACCTACGCGCATGACCGTCGAGGAGGCACGGCGCGACCGAAATCGCGATTTCGAGATTGTCGTTCGCGAAATCACCTTTTTCGACCGCGACGAAAACCGCTGGGATGACGACGTGAGCGGCGTGATCGTGCAGCAGCTCGAGTCGGCCGGATGGGCGCAGCTCGGCGGGGTGCGTCCGGGCGACCTGATCCAGCGGATTGACGACCGCGCCATCACCAGTTTGGACGAGTATCGCGCCGCCATGGAGGACATTACCAAACGCAAGCCCACGCGGGTGGTGTTCGTGGTCCTGCGCGGCGTGCGCACGCATTTCCAGTACGTGGAACCGGATTGGAGCCCCAAGGCCGAGGTCAGCGACCAGGCCGAAGACAGCGAGGAGTAAACCGATGCGCAAGTTCCTGCTTCACATCAGGCGAAGTGTTCGGCTGGGTTGCCTGGTTGCGGCCCTGATTGCGACGGGCGGCGCGGCGCGGGCCGACGAGGCGGCTTATCGAAAGCTGCTTAAGGAGAAGGCCCCCGCCGTGGTGACCGTCAAGTTCGTGCTCAAGGTCTCGATGGGCGGCATGATGGGGGGCATGGGCGATCAGGAAAGCGAGA
>CAZMVD010000120.1:0-231 GCA_964569425.1 uncultured Phycisphaeraceae bacterium | reverse complement strand
TCAGCGGCGTGCTCATCGATTCCAAGGGGGTGGTGCTGTGCTCGAACACGCAACTGGGCGGGTTTACCGCGATGTTCAGCCGCATGATGGGCCGCTTCGGCGGCGAGATGAGCGCCACGCCCACCGACCTCAAGGTACTCATCGGCGACGACACCGAGGGCAAGGAGGCCGAGTTGGTGGCGCGCGACACGGAGTTGGATCTCGCCTGGGTGCGCATCAAGGAGCCGGGTG
>CAZMVD010000119.1:0-12907 GCA_964569425.1 uncultured Phycisphaeraceae bacterium | reverse complement strand
TTGGCCTCCGGGCTCATCTCCGCGTGCACGTCCACAATCCCCACGTTGGCCGCCACCGCCGCCGCCGTCCGGGATTGATCGCCCGTAATCATCGCCAGGTTCAACCCCAGCCGCGAAAGCTGTTCAACCGCGAGCGAAGCCTCGCGCCGCGGCGCGTCCGCCACGCCCAGGGCGCCGGCACAGGATCCATCCACCGCGACCAGCACGATCGACTGACCCTCAGCGGTCATTTGTTGCATCGCGCCGTCCATACCAGAAAGGTCGATGCCCTGATCGCGCAGAAACCCGGCGCCGCCCACCAGCACGTCATGCTCGTCAATGACCGCCCGGACCCCGCGCCCCGGGTAATGGCTGAAAGTCGTCGGCTCGGTCAACGCAAGGTTCGACTCGCGCGCCTTGGCGACGATCGCCCGGGCGATGGGGTGCTGCGCATAACGCTCCGCCGATGCCGCCAAAGCAACGAGCTGGTTGCCGTCCAGCACCAACGACTCAACGGGGTCATCAAAAACCGTGGCCACGACCGGCTGCCCGGTGGTCAGCGTGCCCGTCTTATCCAACAGCATGTCGTCGATCTGCCCCGCGGCCTCCAGCGCCGCGGCGTCGCGCACCAGAATGCCCCGCAGCGCGGCCGCGCCCGTGGCCACCATCACCGCGGTGGGCGTCGCCAGCCCCATGGCACACGGACAGGCGATCACCAGCACCGCCACGGCGCGCCGCACCGCCTCCGCCACCGTGAGCCCCGCCGGCCACAGGCCGAACCCCACCGTGCCCAGCGCCAGAAGAATCACGACGGGTACGAACACCCCGGCAACCCGATCGGCGATTCGTTGCAGATGAGTCTTTCCAGTCTGGGCCTCCTCGATCGCGCGCACAATCCGCCCCATGGTCGAATCTCGACCCACGTGCGTCGCGCGCAGCGTGATGATCCCCTCGCGGATCACGCTCCCCGACGGAACGGATTCTCCAGGGGCTCGGCGCCGGGGAAGGGGTTCACCCGTAACGCTGCTTTCATCGACGGCCGCCTCGCCGGTCTCGATCGTGCCGTCCACCGGCACCACGCCGTCTTCCGCCACCCGCACCAGATCGCCGATCGCAATCTCCTCCAGCGCAACCTCTTCCACGCCGGTCTGGCCCACGCGCAGCGCCGTGCGCGGCATGCGTCGCGCCAGGGCGGCCACCGCCGAGGTCGTGTCCCGCCGCGCCCGCAGCTCGAAATAGCGCCCCAGGTTGATAAACCCCAGAATCATCGCCGCCGCATGAAAGTGACCGGGATCATGCCCTCCCGCGAACAATTCCACGATTCCCGCAACAAACGCGGTGGTAACGCCGAGTGACACCAGCAGGTCCATGTTCGGCGATCGATGAATCAGCGCGCGAAGTCCGCCCGCCAGAATCGGCGCCCCCGCGGCCGAGGCGAGCAACATCGCGGTCAGTAACGCTTGAAGCGCATGACCCCATACATGCCCCCCGTGCCCGCCCCCCTGCACCAGCGGGGCAACCCAATGCACGCCCAGAATGGGGAGCGTGAGACCGATCGCCTGATAGAGAGCCTGTTTCTGTTCGCGCAGACGCGCGGCGTGGGTTCGTTCCAGGGCGGTGGATTGTTCGTCGGCCTCGCGGAAGGTGGCCGCGTCATAACCCGCCTGGCGAACGGCCTCAATTAGTCGCTGGCGCGCGGTGAACGGCTGAGCGACTTCGATGCTTGCGATGCCGGTCGTCAGATTGACCCGGGCTTGGGCGACCCCCTCCACGCCCTGCAGGGCACGCTCCACGCGCGCCACGCAGCTCGCGCAGCTCATCCCCTCGATGCGCAGCCGCACCGATGGCTCCGGTCCCTGTGTTGGCGCCTTGGAATCCAGCCCCGTCGTCATCAGGCTACTTGAGTGGTCCACCCCGGATTTCAGACCTTCCCGCGGCGTGCGCGGCCAATTTTTGGGCACTTTTCACCACAAATGATACCGCACCCCGGCCGCGCCGTCATCCACGCCTTCGCAAGCCGGTTCGGTTCGCCCGGGTGGGGGGGGTGGGGAAAATCGCGCGATCGGGTGGGGGATTTCACGCAGAAGGGCTTTGGGGGCGCGCCGAAAAGACGGTGACCCTAAAACCAGCGTGGCCATAACCCCGATTTCCACACTCCCAGGCCGCTTCTTGACACGCGGGCCGATCTCAAAAAGCGATTATTGGCCGCTTTCTCTGGCACAGAAATTGCAAGGGAAATCGTGCAGCCTCCGGGAGGCCGTACCGCATTAAGGGCAGTACCAGGCGGCGTCGCCGGTCCAGGGGAAATACCAACCCAGACCGGGTGCGACGAAGAAACCGCCTCAGCGAATTCCGCGGTATCGGCGAAACCCGGAGAGTGGTACTGGCGAAACCGGCGATCAGCGCTCTTCCTCCTCCTCTCTCCGGCCCGAACATGGAAGGGCGCCGCCGGTTTCGTTCATGCTGCCTGTGGCAAGCGGGACCGACGACGCCCGCTCTTTCACCAATCTCCTCTCTCCGGCCCGAATGTGAAAGAGCCCCGTCGGTCCCGTCGTTTTTGCGGCGAGCGACATGGGCGCCGCGCTCGAAAAGCGCAATTGACGCGAGAATGACTTGAGTCCCTGGGACTATCGTTACGCCGTCTGTGCTTGCGCCGGCAGCAGAATGGGCACGTAATCACTCGCCTCGTCGGTCCGCTCCTCGCCGAAACGGACCAGGCGGGCGCTGTTGAAGATGACCACCGCGGTGGCCACCGTGTGCGCGATTGCCGCGGTGATCGGCGTCAGCGGCCCCCACACGGCCAGCGTCATGGTGATGACGATAAACGCCACCCCGAACAGAATGTTCTGCCACACCACGCCGGTGGTGGCCCGCGATAGCCGAACCAGGAACGGCAGTCGGCTCAAGTCATTGTTCATCAGCGCAATCGACGCCGAGTTGATCGCCACGTCGCTGCCCGCGGCGCCCATGGCGATGCCCAGGTCGCTGGCGGCGAGCATCGGGGCGTCGTTCACGCCGTCGCCCACCACCGCCACCCGGTGCCCGCGACGCCGCAGGTCATCGACCAGTTGCAGTTTCTCTTCCGGCAACACCTCGGCCTGGACCTCGGTGCAGCCCATCTCCGCGCCCACCCGCCGCGCCACCGACCACTTGTCGCCGGTGACCATCGAAATGTTGCGAATGCGGAGCTTGCGCAGTTCCTCGATCGCGGCGCGCGCTTCCGATCGTGTGCGATCCTCCAGACCGATCCAGCCCAGGCACTTACCGTTGCGCGCCGCGTAAAGCATGCTCACGCCCTCCGGCTCGGCAAAGTCCGGACCCGACACCGGGCTCATGTCCACCCCGCGCTCCGCGAGCCACGAACTGCGACCGACCAGGACTTCATCGTCCCCCACTTTCCCGGCCACGCCTCGTCCCGGCGTCTCGGTAAACGAAGTCGGCTGTACCATCTCAATCTTCGCACGCCGCGCCACATCCACCAGCGCCACCGCCGCCGGATGCTTGCTGAGCTGTTCGGCCGAGGCGGCCGCGAACAGTAGATCCGCCCCGTCCACACCCGGCGCCGGCTTCAACTGCGACACCGAAAGCTCGCCCGTCGTCAGCGTGCCGGTCTTGTCGAAAATCACCGCCGTCAGCGTCCGGGCATATTCCAGTTGAACAACGTTCTTGATCAGAATGCCCAGCCGCGCGGCGCAACTCAGCGCCGCCACCATAGCCGTCGGCGTAGCCAGCACCAGCGCACAAGGGCAGGCGATAATCAGCATGGTGATCGCCTTGTGCATCCCTTCGTCTTTGTCTTCCGAGAAAAACCACACCACCGCGGCCAGCATGCACACCGTCGGCGTGTACCACCCGGCGTATTTGTCGATCAGCCGCATCAGCGGGATGCGCGTCTTTTCTGCATCCAGGATGAGCTGCTGTACCCGGCCCAGCGTGGTGTCCCGGCCCGCCTTGGTCACGCGAACTTCCAGCGCGCCGGTCAGGTTGCTGGTGCCGCTGAACACTTCGTCGCCTTTGGCCTTGTCCACCGGCAGCGACTCCCCGGTAATATTGGCCTGGTTGACGGACGAATCGCCCGAAATCACCTCACCGTCCGCGGGAATATTGTCGCCGGGGCGCACCCGAATCACGTCGCCCGCGTGCAACAGCTTGGCATCGACAACGTCTTCGCCCCCATCAGGCCGCAGGCGATGCGCCTTGTCCGGCGTAAGTCGCAACAGCGATTCGATCGACGCACGCGCCCCCAGTGCCGTGCGCGTTTCAATCAGGTTGGAAACGATCATGAAGAACGCGATGATCCCCGCCTCGCGGTATTCCCCCAGCGCAATCGCCGCCACCACCGCCAGCGCCACCAACTCATCCATGTGCATGTGCCCGTGGGACAGGCACTTGAGCGCGTGCCACACCAGCGGTGCCCCCAGCAGCACCGCGCCCAGCAGGGCGATGACGTCCGAATACGGCATGCCCGCACGACCGTCCACCGCGTCCGCGGGATCATTCTGAAAGAGCGCCGCCGCCACCGACGGAAGGTCGATCACGAAAGAACTGACCACCAGCATCCCGCCCATCAGCGTGGCGATGAGCAGACCGCTCGCTTTGGTTGTTTGTGCCTCGATTTCCTTCAGGTGCGCGTGAGCCATGAGGTCTCCATTGGTACCGGGTTCGCCGGCAACCTTCGGGTCGTCAATCGCCCCCAAAGGCTCGCCGATCAGGCATGAGCATACTACGCGGCCACAGGTTTGTCAGTTCTACCGCCCCCCGGCCGGCACCCCGGCCCGTTTCCCCCTGAACCTCAAGAAAGGGGATACCTGAGGAGGAATCAAGCCTACGGTACCTGGCGGTTAGAACCGAAATTGTTGCCGTAAATCACGTACACGTCGCCCGCGTCCCGGCGACGGCCTACCGACGCATCGGTGGCTTCAGGGCCCTGCGGAAAGTTCAGGTCGATGAAGTCGGCCAGGGGGTTCCCGATGGCGATGTCGTCAAAACCGTCATTGTTGATGTCGCCCAGCAGCGCGACCTTGGTGGGCGCCGCCTCATTGGGCCGGCCCTTCACATAGGGGCTGAGGAAAACGATGCCCGGCAGTTCCGCTGAGCCGACCTGGTTGAGATTCCACACCCGGTTGGTCAGGTGCGTGCCGCCGAACACCAGGTAAACCACGCCCAGGCGTTCACGCCCCGCGTTGTCGAGTCGCGTCTCGCCGGGGACGCCGATCAGGATATCGCCGAACCCGTCCTGATTGAAGTCCCCCGCGGAACTGACATCGACGCCCGCGCGGTGCCCCACGCCGCTGCCGTAGAAGATCGTGCCCGGCAGATCGCTGGTCGCAAGCTGGTTGATGGTGCGGTCGCCGTCGATGAACACGCCGCCGAACACGACGCCCACGATGCCGTTATCCACGTGATTCGCACAGCAGTTGGCATCGCCGCGCGAAAGGCAGCGAAAGACCACTTCGTCGTCTGCGTTGACCAATCCATCGTTGTTGTAGTCGAAGGCCTTGCACGGGTCGTCGCTGAAAATCTCAGAGCCGGTATTGCTGCACGAGTTGAACGCAGCCGTGTCCAGATCGGAGGCGTTGATGACGCCGTCGCCGTTAAAGTCCGCGGCGCAGGTCGAACGGCGCACCCCGCCAAAATCGGCGAATGGCGAGGAAAACAGCACATCGTCGATACGGTCGCCGTTGACGTCGAGCGCGCTGACCTGCCGCCAGCCGATCTTGTCCCCCGGCGACGCGCCGCGGATACGCAGCATCGGTGGGCGCCGTAATGGGTCATCTGCCAGGGTTAGATTAAAGTCGTTGAGAATAATGCGCCCATAGAGAATATACAGCGCGCCGGTGTCGGGGAGGGACAAACTGCGGTCATTGAGCGGCGCACCACAAACGATGTCATCCAAGCCATCCTGATTGAAATCCCCGGCGCTGCTGGCCCTGCCCAGTTGATCGTTCGGATCCTCCGCGAAAACCTGGAAGGAATCGGAAGGGTTAACATAGAAACGCGGCTGCGGCGGATCACTTGTGCATGAACCAATCGGCGGGAACCGAAAATGGTCTAATGTGGGTACCAGGGACGTGCCACCCTCTTCGTCAGCCAAGTCGCGCTCCCCTGTTGAATTGTAGTTGCCCCCAGGAATGACAATGATGCTCCCGGAGTAGACCGTGGAACCAAGGTGCGTTGCATTAGCATTGAAGTCCTCAGTCAACTCGCGGAAGTATAACTCGTTCATGGGCGCAGATACCAAAAACTCTGGCAGTCCGTCGCTATTCAGGTCACCTACCGAAGACACGGTCGCGCCCAACAGGTCGGCACGCGGGGGCTGTCGGAAACCAAAAACATCGAGCCAGTCAAAGCCGCCGCCAGTGAAGCGGAAACCAGAAATGCGGCCGGGCTGTTCAGTTTCGAGTGTGCCGAGTGGAACGGCACCCTGATTGGACGCCCGCGCGAAAATGCCGCCCGTGGTGGCCGCGCCCCCGGCATCATAAATGATACCAGTGCGCGTACCCACCAGTTCCAGGGAAACAGCCGTCGCCTCCAACCGATTCGGATTGAATGGTCCTTCCGAACCGCGGTTTTGACTGTTGACCACCACCGCCATGCCGCCGGAATAGAAGTACGTATCGTTCGGTCCTCCGTCCGGATCGTCAGACTGGTTGTTGACGATCAAATCCGGATAACAGCCCGCGCCTTCTTCCGTCGAATCCGACGGATCATAATCCGTGGAGTCCACCGCGCCGACTACCCGCGACAACCCAAAGATAATCTCCGGACGCCCATCTCCGCTGACATCCGAAATAACGCTGACGTCGGTTATACCGTGGCTGCGCTGTGTGGGATCGGCGAACTCTCCAGCGCGCAACGCCCGCACCGGCGGACCCTCGAAGATCACGCCGCTGATGGACGCCCCCACTGAATTGGCCGATATCGCCCCGCCGAAACGCACCCGGTCCAGCCCATAAATGCCGTACGCCTCGCCGACCAGCCCGAAGTTGCGCGGATTGCCGAACTGCGCCACCAGCACGAAGTCGTCCACCCCGTCGGCGTCGAAATCCCCAATCGTGGATATGCTCGATCCCAGATTGGCGCCCGGATGAAACCCGTAAAACCGCGTCCCCGATATCGTCTTGCCCACGTCGAACAAATCCACCGCGCCGGATGCCAGCCGCGACACACTGATGGTACCCACCGCGTACCGATGCACCCGCGGATTGACCAGGTCGTCCGCCGTCGCGCGAATGAAATAAGGCTCCCCCCCCGGTCGCGGCGGAATCACGTTGAGGTCGATCGGTATGTTGAACGTAATGGCGTCAAAGGCGCCCTGCTGCACCGACTGCGTACGCAACACGATAATCCGCGACGAAACAGGATTCGCCGGATCGTCGTTGTTCGGGTCCAGATCCAGGTCCAGCAGAATGTACAGCGTGATATTGCTGTCGCGGTCGTACGGGCGGGTCATGTCCGGCGCCAGCGCGCTGGGCTGCACCGTCACCACCAGAATGTCGTCCTGCGACACACTTTGGTTGAAGCCCGGCTGCGTAACGGTAATCGTCGGCGGGTTGGACGGTGGACCCTGGCCCGGCCGCACGATGGTGATAATCACCCGCTGTTGCGTCGTGCCTGCGGTGGTGAACGCGAACACGGTGACCGGTGGGTTCACGTTGTCCGTAATGGTGCCGAACAGGTGATACGTCCCCTCCGGCAGCAGCGACGTACCGATCGTGATCTGATCAGGTCCCGAAGTGTCGTTCTCTTCGATGTTATCCACCAACGGCACCACGTTGTTGGTCGCGATGTTCACCAGCGAAAAGCTGATCAATGCGTTGTCGTCGCGGTCCGCATCCGTCCAGCGGATGAGAAAGTTAGAGCCCTGGTCGATCGTCAGGTTGTTAATCGGCTCAAGGATCGAGAGCGTCGGCGGGTCATTGCCCGTCACCCCCGGTCCGGAAATGAGAAACGCCGTGGGGGCCGTGCAGGAAAGCGCTCCCCACGAAACCCACGCGGCGGCGCCGCAAACGACCGCGACCCCGAATACCGAACCGGCCGAACGCCACCGCTGCATCATCTTTGCTCCCTGTTAGATCGGCGGGCTCCGCCACGTCCCGCGGAAACCCTGGGCATCGAATGTCGTCGCGGTTCATTGCGACGCCAATAAGCCGGGCAGCGCGCCTTCCCGACCCATGAGCCGGAAACCAGCCGTCCCCGGGCGCCGTCCTGATGAGCCAGAACCGCTTTTGAGCGGGGGCACCGGTGTTTCGTTCAGGCAACGGCCGCAAGACACGCCCGCAACCACAGGCGCCCCCCATCGCCAACCCCACCCCGCAAGGTTGCTCAAGGAAACCAAACGGCGCCCCACGATGCCCCCAATAGTAAAGTCACGGCAGTTGTCCCGTCAAGGAACTCGCGGGTGGCTGCGGCGCCCGCCCGGCGCCGTTTGACCGCCGTGGCCCACGGACCTATATTCCTGTTTGATGTGGCGCGGGTCAAATGACTGAGATTCGGGCCCGGGCCGCCGTCGGCACGCCGCAAACCGCAAACTTCGCTCTCGCAAAGGAGATGAATCGTGAGCCGTCAATGCACCTTGAAGGGTAAGCCACTTCGCTTGGAAGGTCCCCAACTGAAAAAGGGCGACAAGGCGCCGGACGCCACGCTGAAGAAAAGCCTCGTGGACTCGGTGAAAATCAGCGACACCCGTGGCAAGGTGCGCGTACTCAGTGTGGTTCCTTCGCTCGATACGCCGGTCTGCTCAATGCAAACCAAGCGCTTCAACGAAGAGGCCGCCAGTCTGGACGGCGTGGACTTTTTCACCATCAGTTGCGATCTGCCCACCGCGCAGGCCCGCTTCTGCGGTGCGGAGGGCATCAACCGCGAGCGCCTACAGGTGCTCAGCGACCACTTGGACAAGAACTTCGGAAAGGCGTGGGGTACGCTCATTCCCGACCTCGGCATCGAGTGCCGCGCAGTCTTCGTGCTCGACAAGAACGACGTGATTCAACACGTCGAATATGTGCCCGAAGTGGCCGACCAGCCCAATTACGACAACGTGCTCGCCTGCGCCAGGTCGCTGGCCGGCTGAGCGGAGTTCGCCGCCCCGCCCCGGTGCTCGGCCGGGGTAAAATCTCCGGCAGGTCAGCGCGGCACGCGATATAATGTGACGTATCGTTCGTCGCGCGCGGCATGCGCGAAGTCGGCCACGCGCGTCAACCCGGCTTTCTCCAGTCGGTCAAACAACTCCTCGCTAATCTCCGGCGGAAACCCATAGGTGCGCCGCAGCCGATCCACTTCCAGCCAGTGCACCAGCACGTGGGAGTATCCCCGCGCCCGCAGCGACGCCAGCACCGCTTCGGGTCCCGGTGCGCCACGCACCGCCTCCGCGAGCGGCTGGCGATTGAACACCACGGCATAGTCCACCGCCCGCCGAAAATAAAATGCCCGCGCATCGCCCACCAGCAGGATATGTGCGTCGTTGGACAACCCCTCGTTTACCTCACGAAAATAGTCGTACCCCGGCAGTTGGCCCGTGTAGATGAGCGACGCGGGCGCCCCGCCCGGCGCCTCGGCTCGGTGTAAGCGCACGGCAAAGGCCCCATTCCAGCCCGCACCCGCAATCAGCAACCCGACGAACAATCGGTCGCCCCTCTTGTCGCAGGTGGCCGCGAAGTAACCGGCGAGCAGCGATAGCGGAATCATCATCACCACCCCAAAGCGCGCGAACAGGTGCGAAGCGAACAGCCAGATAAGCACTTGAATCACAAGGACCACGACCAAGATGCCGGCGATCCCATGGTCGGCAGGGGAGGGGGGGCTCCCGACGGGTGTTGGTGTGCCACGATCGTCCACGTCGATCGAACGGCCATGCCGATCAAGCGCCGCACGTTGAGCGCCCGGCTTGGCGGCACGCGCTCGCCACATCCATCCGACGATGGGAAGTAGGAACATCATCGGACCGAATCGCTGATAATGATCGCCGGGAAGACTCCGCCACAAAGCGGTGAGCCTCGCACCAACCGTTCGTTTCGATTCCCTCGGAGCGTGGCCCTGTTGCCATTGGGTGTCGGAGTCTTCGTCCCATCCGGGAGGCTGCGCGCTGAAGATGGATTGACCCAGCGGAAACACCGGATTGCCGGTCATCATCCCGTTCTTGCCCAGCCACGGTGCGAACGTAATCACCAAGCCGACGAGGAAGCAGCCCGCCGCGCGCACGCATGCACCGGCGCCCAGCCGCGGCGCCAGAAAAACCGCCACCGCAATCGGCAAGCCAACAAACGCAACCGCCGTGTACTTGCACCCGCACGCCAGCCCCGCAACCAAGCCCGCCACCAGCCCCGCACGGAGCGGCGTCCAGGGATCCGGCCGCGCCGTGCCATGCCTGCGCCATGCAGCAACCACAACGGCCATGGCGGTCATCCCGAAACACAGCAGGCCCAGTTCCACATAGGCGAGCCCGCTGAGATAGGGCACCCAGCCGGCCGTGCCCGCCACCAGCGCGGCCACCAGCCCGCCGCGCCGCGACCATTCGCATCCTGCCACCCAGGCGGCGAACACGAACCCTCCACCCAGCAGCAGGTGAATCATGTGTGCAAGCGTCCCGGCATCGACATCCTCCTGCACCAGGATCATCCCCAGCAGGAAGAGCATCTCGACATTGGCCGGAAAATTGGCATAGACATTGTGCGGCGCGTATGTGATGCGCCCGGCGTGGAAATACTCCTTAGGCATTTGCAGGTGGTATTCGAGCACGTCATAGCCGAATCCCTCCTCGCTCCACAGAAACCCGGGTGCATTGGCCGCGGACGCGAGCGCCAACGCCAGAAAGGGGGCCGGCAACAGCCAGAGCCACGACGGCTTCTCCTTACTCCTGGCTCGGGTCACACCCGCCGCGCTGCTTGCCCGGAGGCTGCGCAGCCGCAGCACGCCCAGCACCGCACATCCCGCGAGAATCCCGACCCACAATGCCCGGTGCAGCGCGCCCGCCAGCCCCCCAAGCAGCACCAGCAGCGACAACAGCCCGATGCCCAGCACGCCGCCCAGCAGCAGGTGCCAGCGAAGCGGCACTTCGTCAAGGCCCAGCAGGGGAACCAGCCACATCCCCGCCAGCGCCGCGGGCGCCAGCAGCAGCAGGGCAGTGATTCCGTCCAGTAGCACCGTCGGCCAGGCCGAAGGCGCCAACAGAAAAAACACCGTGCCGGTAACGACCAGAAACGTGACAACGATCGCCCCGCCGGGCGGAATCGTCGGCCTGTCGGAGCGCGTCGCGTTCACGCGGGCTCAACTCCGCTCGCCGAACAGAACGCGCCGCGTCTTGATCAGCGCCACCAGCGCGTGCTGCGCGTGGTCGATACGCAACAAATTCAACGCCGGCGCCGTGCGCACGCCCCACACCGCGTCCTTCGGACTGCGCACGAAATAAGCCTCCTCGGGCCGCACTTGCAACTGCATGACAAACCGCGCCGCATCACGCACCAGACGCTCATAGCGGCGCGCGCGCTCCGCGTCCCCCACATGTCGCGCCAGCCCCAGGGCGTCCGTGAATCCTTCGAGATAGGAAGCCGTCGACACCCCCACCCGCCCTGGCTGATAGGGGGCAATGCCGCCCCACAATTCCGGCCACCGGCAGTTGCTACCATCAAGCTGGTGGTCCGCCAGCCAGTCGGTCAGTTCAAACACAAAATCCACATAGTCGCGCCGCCCGGTGTGCCGGGCGATCAGCGCATAAGCCTGCACCTGCCACGGCACGAACGCCGGCGAAGGCGCCCCTCGGAAATGCCCCCGGTAATACTGTATAGCCCGGTCGAACGCATCGAGAATACCCGCCGCGGGCTGGTGCTCATATTCCGCCGCCAGCGCCAGCAGCGCCTCGCCGGGGAAATAGTCCTGCGCCGCGACCTCCACCGCCGGCGGAAACGCCGTGAGAAACATGCCCGAAGGCTGCTGCAAGCGCAACATGCCTTGCACCAGCTTGCCGCGCGTGGCTTCGTATCGCTCCGGGTCCGGGTGCTCCGCCAGCGCAAGGGTCAACAATGCCGTCACGCCCAGCTTGTTCTTGCCGTCGGCCGTGGCGATGAACGTCGCCTCGTCCGCGCCGGGGGCGTTCGACAGCCCCTGCAAATGAAATCGAATCGCCAGATCCGCTGCCGCACGCGAGGCGCTGCTGCCGGACCAGCGCGCGTGGACGGCCATCGCGGCCGTCGCCCCCGCCTGCCGCACCACGTTGTCCTCATCCGTGTAGCGATCCACCGCCGGCTCATATTGATAAGTAAACAACCCCGTCGGCTTCTGCCGGTACGCCATGTACGTCGCCAGCCGCTCAATGGCCTCATCCAGCCCTCGGCGCGAAACCGCCTCACCCGGCACCGGCGTCATCCCGCGAGTAAGTGTTACTACCTTGTCACCCGATGCCGGCTCATACCAGTGGTCCGTGCGAAAGCGAAACAGCGCCGTCTTGGCCAGTTCCGACGGATCGCGCAGCCGGCTCTGCGTCAGATTCTGCAGCGCTTCGGCGATCGTCATGTCGCTGGTGAACAGCTCCGACGGCGTGAAACGATGCCGCACTGTCGGACCCACCAGCGCCATGCCGTGAATGCCCGGCTCGATGTGCGGATCGATCACCCGCGGCTGCGTCCAGTCGCCCTCCACGGTGAACGGCTCGACCGCGCCGACCAGTTCAATCTCCACCAGCAGGTAGCGGAGCAGGTCTCCATCGACCGACGGCAGGGCACGCAGGTTCTCAACAGCCGCGAGTGCCGCGTCGCGCACGGCCGGTGCCGCGGCCGCCGGGCCACCCGCCCCCGCGGCCAGCAGATACCCGTCACGACGCAGACGTACCACCGCCTCCATGTTCAGGCCTTGCAACGCCGCCGGGACGTAGTCCGGTTCATACCTCGAGCGCTCCCGCAGGGCATCACGCAGCGTCCGCCGGGCAAGACGCGAAAGG
>CAZMVD010000118.1:0-13170 GCA_964569425.1 uncultured Phycisphaeraceae bacterium | reverse complement strand
AGCGCTTCGCCATAATCTCTGCGCCTGATCGCGACTTATTCAGGGACGACGAATTCGTGTGCGCGAGCACGTCACTCGCACTTCGTCCGTGCTTCCGCCGGATCGGGAAGTTCCGGCAATGACGAAGAACGATGAGCAGGATGGATCCGCGCCATCGAGTGGCAACAACGAATGCCTCATGGGGCTTCGATAGAATCAACCAACATCTCCTGGTCAATTCTCCACATGACTTGCGGAAAAACCCACTCTTTGCGCGGCTGGGCGCCCACGTTTTTCCGGGCCGCGACCGAGTGGCAGCGAACCATCTGCCCGCTGGATCGAGTGAATCGGCTTCCACTTTGACTGGCGGCGCATGTCAGCAATTGTTGATTTACTGCATTCTCAAGCCCCAAGAGGAGCAGGTCGAGTTCCGGAAGTCAGCCTGTTTCAAGAGACCAGTGGTGTGGTATCGGAGAATCCGACGCCACTGGGTTTGGTTGAGATTGGGATTCTTTCATTTTCGCCGAAATCAAGGTTCGACCCCACGCCGTACGGAGCACGAACCGAAGTCGCCGATAGCTGGCATTGGTCATTGAACAACACGTAACGTATTGGACGGCAAACACTTGTGCCTCCGACCCCAACTTCTCCAAGATGCGGTTTCGGCCCCGCCGAAGTGCGCCGGATGGGCACGCCGCAATCACCGGAAAGGCCCGCCCCTAAGTACCTTGTCCCCTGATTCCGCCCGCTCGGGCTTTCCGTTTCGCCAACCCGTGCGAGAAAGTGGGCAAAAAAAAATGCGTTTTTTCTTGCATGCGGTCCCGCGACTCGCCATAATGGCGGTTTGATAAAAGCGCGTTTATCCATCGCCGCAGGGAAGTAACGGGGCGCGCAGCGACGATGGCAATGCGTTCATGTGTGTGATTTCGAAGTTTGGAGGGTGGCACGGTGGCCCTCGGAACGCGAGACGCGAAGTGCTCGTGTCCCTTGGTCGCCAGGGACAGTGGAGAGGGAAAAAGGCTTTTCTCCCGTCCTTTAGACGAAGCGACTCGCATCGTTGCCGTCGGCGTTACTTGGCCGCGCTGTATCACACGATGCGTGAGTGAGTCCGGTCCACGGGATCGATTGCAGCTTCCTCGAGGTCCGATCTCCCGATTGGGTCCGGGGCAGCGGGCGATGATCTCGCGGGGTCGGCTGGCGAGATATTTTCGTTGACATACTGGTGTCCGGTCTTGGTTTGGTTGGAAAGGGAAACGAAATGAGAAGGAACGGGAAGGGATTTTTCGGATGTTGGTGCGCGGCGCTTTGTAGCGCGTGCCTCCTCTTGTCTGTGTCGCAGGCGCTGGCGGCCGGGCAAACGGTAAATGTGGCCGTGGTCGATTCAGCGCGCTCGCCGATCCCCAATACCACCATCCATTGGGTGGACGCCGACGGATCGGCCGTTCGTTCCGTGGAAGGAGCCGGTGGTTTCGCTTCGCTCAAGGACGTGCTCGGCAACAAGGGTACGTTCGAAATCAGTTGGACGGGCGGTTCGACGGCGATCGACGTGGCCCTGCCGGATGACGACGAAGTTTCGGTAGTCATCGTGGTATCCGGCGGCGTCGCGCGCGCCGAGTTCGTGCAAGGGATGGAATTCGGTGCCGGCTCGGCGTTTCCCGGAACACAGTCTTTGACCAAGCTCAGCGGTCTCGGGCGGGTCAGCTATACTGTTGAGCGCGGAACGTCGAGTGTTTCCGAAGTCAATGCCAACCGCGTCATCGACTGCCCGGATTCCGTCTACAGCAACACCGGTTACGACGCCGCCTCGAACGCCCTGTCCAACGGTCGCGACGGCGCGTTGATCCGATGGATCGTCGAGGACGTCACCTTCGCGGCGGCGACCAACGTCACCGGCTTCCGCTGGGCGGGCAACGAGCCGCTGGCATTCAACTGGAGCGGCCAGCTTGCGGACTACATCATCCTGAACGCTGACGGTCCCGGTGGAACGCCGGGTACGCTGGTGACCCAGGTGATGGACGTTCCGGCCACGCGCATCAACACCGGCGACATCCTCTTCGGCGACCCCGTGTGGCAATACACCATCACCGGCATTAACGAGGCGCTTCCCGCGGGTACCTACTGGATCGGTATGCGCGTGGTCCAGAGCCTGCCCCTCGGTCCCGGTTCGTTCGACCGCGGCTGGTGGGTCACCGCCCAGCCGGATGGCACTTCCGAGTGCTACCTCGACTACGGCCCCAATGCGCCGGGTTGGGATCCGGGCAACGTGGTCTTCGGCGGGACGCCCTATTACATGGCTTTCTGCGTGTTCGGCTTCCAGGGCGATCCGCCCTACGGTGCCTGCTGCGACGACCTGACCGGCACCTGCACCGACTGCGTGCAAGGCGATTGCCCGCCGCCGAATCGCTTTGCCGCCAATACCACCTGCGCAGACCTGACGCCTGCGTGCGGCGAGGTCACCGGAGCCTGCTGTGACCTCGTACTCGGCGGCTGCACCGAAGTCACACCCGCCGCCTGTGCCATGGCCGGTGGTCAATACCAGGGCAACTTCACCACCTGCACGCCCGACCCGTGCCCCTGTGTGGTGCCCTGTCCGCAAGGCGGTCTGCCCGAGGGTGAACCGATGTGCGGGCCCGATTACGACGACCAGTTCAACGGCGGCTGCAACAGCCCTGTGATTGATCCGAATGCGAGCAATTGCTGCTTCGATCACGGCACACCAGGCTGCGACGATGCCGCCTGCCAGGCCACGGTATGCGCTTTGGATTCCTTCTGCTGCAACACCGCCTGGGACGGCCTTTGTGCCGATGCAGCCATCGACCTGTGTGGCGGATTGTGCCAGATAGCGTTCCCCTATTTCTCACCCATTAACCTGGGTGACACGGTGTGCGGCGAGGGCGGCACCTTTACGTTCGGCGCCGATCAATTCCGCGACACCGACTGGTACAAGATCACCTTGGCCGATTACACCCAGTTGACCTGGGCCGTCGAGGCCGAGTTCCCGGTGCTGTTTGGTATCGTGGATACCGGCGGCGTGGACGATTGCACGCAGGTTTCGGCGTTCCTGGTTTCGGCCACGGCCGATGAGTGCCAGCCGGGGTCCGTCACCGCATGTCTCGGCCCGGGAACGTGGTACTTGTTTGTCGCCCCGTCGGTCTTCACCGACGTGGATTGCGATGCCGATTATACCGCCACCGTAACCGGCGGACCCTGCCCCGAAGGCGCTTGCTGCAACGAGGGCGTGTGCGACGTTTTCAACCTGATCGAGTGCAACGCGGCAGGCGGCTCCTGGCTGGGTGAAGGGACCGATTGCGATCCCAACCCCTGCCCGCAAAACGACGATTGCGACGTGGCCGAAGCGCTCCCGCTAGACACCGTCGTCGCTGCCTCCAACGTCGCGGGTACCACGGATGTTACCCCGACCTGCGGCACCACCACGCCGACGAACGGCCTGTGGTACGAAGTGGTCGGCAACGGCGAAACGCTCACCGCGAGCACCTGCCTGCCGGGCACCGATTTCGACACCAAGATTCAGGTGTTCTGCTATTGCGATCCGCTGCTGTGCGTGGGCGGCAATGATGATGCCGCCGGCGCTCCGCCGGAATGCTCGTTGAACGGGCTAAACCGCAAGTCGCGGGTGACTTGGTGCTCCGAGGTCGGTAAGACCTACTACATCCTGGTGGGTGGCTTCTCCGGCGCGGTGGGTAACTTCGAACTTGAAGTAACCTCCAGCGGCGCCTGCGCCCCCAACTTCAATTGCACCATTCCCACCGGCGCCTGCTGCGACGGCGCCACGTGCCTGGCCACCAACACCCAGTCGGAATGTGCCGGCTTGGGCGGTCAGTGGTTCGTAGGTGAAACGTGTCCCGCGTTTGCCTGCCCGGTTCCGTGCGACAACGAAACATGCGGCCTGGCTGCGGTGGTCGCCAGCGTGCCCTACAGCAACCAGTGCGACAACAACTTCAACCTGCCCAGCCCGCCGCCGGGTTCCTGCAACAGCGGCGCGGCCACGGTCATGCAGAACGACGCCTGGTGGAGCTACACCCCGCAGGCCGATTGCCTGTTGTCGTTCTCCGTGGACTACAGCCTCAACCAGGGCTCCAACTACGACGGCTTGACGGCTATCTATTCCGGGCCGAACTGCAACAGCCTGACGGAGTTGCAGTGTCTGGATTCGGGCTTCGGTGCCGCGGATGCCGACGCAACCGTCTTCCTGGCCACCGGCGGAACCACTTACTGGTTCCAGGTCGGCGATTGGGGAACGGGCGAGCAGGGCGGTCCCACGCTGGTCAATATCGATTGCTCGCCGGTCAACGTGACCGGGGCCTGCTGCCAGGCCAACGGCAGTTGCCAGGAACTTAACGTGGCCGACTGTGCGGCGCTCCCGGGTTCCTATCAGGGCGACGGATCCACTTGTACGCCAAACCCCTGCCCGCAGCCGCCGCCCAACGACGACTGCGTGAACGCGGAACCCCTCAGCGTGCCGGGCAGCGTGATCGTGGACAACTCGCTGGCCTCGAATGATCCGCAGTCGCAGCCCACCTGCGGCACGGGTGCGGTGAATAAGGCCGTCTGGTATTCAGTGGTCGGTGACGGCACGACCTTCACCGCCTCCACCTGCAACCCCGGCGGCAACTTTGCAGACACCAAGATCCAGGTTTGGTGCGTGAATTGCAGCATCCCGACCTGTGTGGCCGGTAACGATGATGCGGCCTGCGGGATTTCGGGGCTCCGCTCGACCGTCTCCTGGTGCACCGATCCGGGTGAAACATACCTCATCGCCGTCGGTGGTTTTGGAGCCAACGCTGGTGTCATTGACTTAAGCGTCGCCTCGGGCGCCGCTTGCGGCAGTCCGCCCAACTGCGCGCTGCCGACCGAGTACTGCCTGGCGAATGCCACCGATCCAGCCGATTCGCTGTGTGCGGAGGTCAATCTCGACGGCAACATCAACAACACCGCCGGCGTATGTGCGACCTACTCCGACTTCACCGGCTCCGTCCTGACCACGCTGACCCAGGGGCAGACGTATCCTCTCTCGGTCACCAGTGGAACCTGCGGCGGCTGCTTTGGGAAGTGGACCAAGGTCTACATCGACTTCAACGGCGACCTCGGGTTCGGCATCGATGAGTTAGTGCTGACTTCCGTGGCTTCTTCGGGCGGCACCTGTCCGCATACCGTCTCCGGCAACTTCACGGTGCCCGCCGGTGCGGCCCTGGGCAACACGCGGATGCGCGTGGTCGTCCGCGAGGGCGGTTCGGCTGCTAGCACCCAGGCCTGCGGAACCTTCACCTGGGGTGAAGTCGAAGATTACACCGTCGAAATCGCAGCCGGCGGCCCCCTCAGTGGCGGCGGTCCGTGGGACGATAACGACGGCGACGGCATCCCCAACTTCTGCGACAACTGCCCGGATGACTTCAACGAGGACCAGGCAGACGCGGACGGTGACGGAAACGGCGATCCGTGCGACCTGTGCCCCGGCTTCGACGACTATGCCGATGCCGACGGCGACGGCGTGCCCGACGGCTGCGACATCTGCCCCGGCTTCGACGACAACGCCGATGCCGACAACGATGGCACGCCGGACGGCTGCGATGGTTGCCCGCTTGATCCCGGCAAGATTGATCCCGGCCAGTGCGGCTGCGGCGTGCCCTACGATGATACCGACGCCGACGGCGTTGCCGACTGCATCGACGGGTGCCCGGACGATCCCAACAAGATCGAACCCGGCATCTGCGGTTGCGGTGTGGCCGAGACCGGCGACAGCGACGGCGACGGCGTGGCTGACTGCGTCGATCAGTGCCCCGGCGTGGACGATGCCGTCTTCGCTCCCGGTTGCGAGGGCGCCATCCCGACCATGTCGCAGTGGGGCCTGGTCGTGCTGGCTATGCTGCTGCTCATCGGCGGTAAGTTGTACTTCGGCCGCCGTACCGCCGTGGTTGGATAGGAGGAGGATAGGAAGCGCGAACGCTCCCGCCATGGCAGCGGGAGCGTTCGCCGGCGGCCACCAACGGCCGAGGGTCCTTTGAAGAAAACTCCTTCGTAGTTCACCCCGCCCCTGATGCGCAGCAATGCGCATAAGGGGCGGGTGTTTTTCTGGAACATTGGTTGCCCGGCAGGTTTCCTTGGCGGCAACGGCGTGCCGCGCGGCACCTGCCAACTGTGGAAAGGGAACGCTCACATGTCATCCATCCGAATCTGTTGTCGTGCATTTGCCCTGGTGGCGGCATTCGCTGCGGTGCCCGCGGCGAACTCGGTGGCTAAGGAAGCACCCGTGGGCCCGCCGCAGGAGTTTGCGGAGTCGTGGGCCGGCGTTGCTCGACTGGACGTGCAGTCGGTTGACCGCGCCGCCGTCGCCGAGGAAGACGTGGACCGCGCCGGCCGCGGCCTGCCGCCGCGCTTCGCGATTCCCAAGCCGGTGTCGGCCAAGCCCGAATCCGTCGGAACCTGGGACGTGGCGGAGGACGGATCGCATCGTTGGCGGCTGCGCATCGCCGCGCCGGAAGCGCTGTCGATCAACCTCGGGTTTTCGCGTTACGTCATGCCCCCCGGCGGGCGCCTGTCGCTCTACACAGCCGACGGTCGCCAGCCGTTCCGCTCTTTCACCGCGTTGGACAATGAGTCGCACGGGGAACTGTGGACGCCGCCGGTTCCGGGCGAAGAAATCCTGGTTGAAGTGATGGTTCCGCCTTCGGAGCGCTCTCTGGTCGAAATCGAACTGGGTTCGGTGAACTACGGCTATCGTCCCTTCGGCCCGGGGACCGATGCCGCCGCGCTCTCCGGCTCCTGCAATGTGGACGTCATCTGCCCCCAGGGCGACGACTGGCGACTCGAAATCCCTTCGGTGGGTGTGATTTCGACCGGCGGGAGCACCTTCTGCACCGGCTTCATGGTCAACAACACCGCGCAGGACCTCACGCCCTTCTTCATGACCGCGGCGCACTGTGGAATCAACTCCGGCAACGCCGCATCGCTGGTGGTTTACTGGAACTATGAAAACTCGAACTGCCGTCCGCCCGGAAGCCCCGCCAGTGGCGGCCCGGGAGACGGCTCGCTCAGCACCTTCCAGTCGGGCTCCTTTTTCCGCTCGTCGTACTCTCCCTCGGACATGACCCTGGTCGAGCTGGACGACGACCCCAATCCGGCGTGGAATCTCTCCTGGGCCGGGTGGGACCGCAGCACCGGCGACCACCTCAGCGCCGTCGCCATCCACCACCCCAACACGGATGAGAAGCGCATCAGCTTCGAGAACGACCCGACCACGACCACGAGCTACCTGGGCACCACCAGCCCCGGCGACGGCACCCACGTCCGCGTGATTGACTGGGACCTCGGCACCACCGAGCCCGGTTCGTCCGGTTCGCCCCTGTTCAATCAGGACCATCGCGTGATCGGTCAATTGCATGGCGGCGGTGCGGCATGTGGGAATGATCTCTCCGACTACTATGGCCGGTTTTCCCTCTCCTGGACCGGCGGCGGCACCAACGCCACCCGGCTCAGCAACTGGCTGGATCCATCCAGCACCGGCGCTACGGCGGTCGACACCCTTTCCGGCGGCGGCATGAGCGTCGCCCCCGCGGGCGACGTGCTGCACGTCGGGCTGGTCGGCGGACCCTTCACCAATCCCTCAGTGGTCTACACGCTTACGAACCCCACACCCGACCCCGTTGATTACGAAGTGTCGCTCACCTCCGGCTTCGGAATCCTGCTCGACGGTGGCACGTCTGACCTGACCGGCACGCTGGCCGCGCTGGGCGGCACCATTGACGTCACCGTCAGCCTCGGAGCGGCGATTGATGCACTCCCGGCAGGCGTTTACGACGAAGACGTCTTCTTCAAGGACCTGACCAACGGTCTTTCCACCTCGCGCCGTCACACCGTGGAAATCGGCCAGACGCGCATCGCGGTCACGCCCGAGTTCAACCTCGAAACCGGCGGTCCGCTCGGCGGTCCGTTCACCGGCTCCCAGGTATATACCGTGACCAGCGAACGACCCACGCCTGTCACCGTCGAAGTATCCGCTAATCAGCCCTGGGTGACGTTGAACGGCAGCGATACGCCGATCATCCTGAACCTCTCCGGCGTCGGCGATTTCGATACCGTGACCGTCGCAATCGGACCGGATGCCAACACGCTGTCAGCGGGCATCTATGGCGCCGCCGTGTCGTTCGTCAATCTGAACGACGGCGCCGGCGACGCGCTGCGCACCGTTACGCTCGACGTGGGACGTATCGTCTACGCCTCCACGGATACCCCGAAGGCGATCAACGACAACTCGACGACCACGAGCAACATCACCGTCGTGGACAACTACTGCATCGGTGACATCAACGTCGATATCGACATTACCCACACCTACATCGGCGACCTCATCGTCGAATTGCGTTCACCCGCCAACACCGTGGTGCGCCTGCACAACCGTACCGGCAGCTCCGCGGACGACATCTTCCAGACCTACGACGACGAGGGCATTGCCCCCGACGGTCCGGGGGCGCTGTCCGACTTCGACTTCGAAGCCTCGGCCGGTGTCTGGACCCTGACCGTCTCCGACAACGCCGGCGGCGATGTGGGTACGTTGAACAGTTGGGCGCTGCGCATCGCGCCCGCCGGCGACATCTGCCCGCCTCAGGCCCACAACATGTCCCTCGTAGTGAACCAGGGGGACCCGGTGGACATTGATTTGAGTGGCGCCGGCACCTCGGGCGAGCCGCTCGTGTTCATCATCGAGTCGCTGCCCGCCGCCGGCGTGCTTTCCGATCCCAATGGCGGGACGATCAACTCCGTTCCGTACACATTGCTGGCCAATGGCAACCAGGTGCACTACGAACCGCAGGCCGCGCAGCGCCGCGCGTCCGGCGTGCCCGAGCCGATCTTCGCCTATCCCGGCGATTTTGACGACTTTACGTTCTCCGTGGACGACGGTCAGCCCTCCGCTCCCGCCACCGTGGCGCTGGCCGCGGACCCGGGTTGGAGCCGCCAGGGACAATGGGCCTTTGGCATTCCCACGGGTGGGGGTACCAGCGGCGGCGATCCCACCTCAGGCTATACCGGGCTGCACGTCTTCGGGTACAACCTCAACGGCAACTACGCCAACAACATGTCCGCCACCTACCTCACGACCGGGGCCCATGATTGCACCAACCTGGTCAGCACGCAGTTGCGCTTCTACCGGCGCCTGGGGATCGAGTCGTCACAGTTCGACCAGGCGAACATTCAGATCTCGACCAACGGCACAACTTGGTCGACCATCTGGGCCCACTCCGGCGCTTCGTTCAACGAGACCACCTGGTCGCTGCAAACCTACAACATCTCGGCCATTGCCGATGGCCAGCCGACCGTGTACCTCCGCTGGGGCATCGGCCCCACCGACGGCAGCGTGACCTACCCCGGCTGGAACCTCGACGATATCGAAATCTGGGCCATCGACCTGGGTGCTACGGTGGACCCGCCGCTGGCCGCGCCGCCGCCGCATGACGGACCCAAGAACCGCTACGTGTCCTTCGTGCCCAACAACGGCACCAACGCCGTGGCCTTCCGCGTGGATATGACCGCCGGTCCCGGCGGTGCGATGTCCGTCGGCTGGGTCGACACGCCGGACGGGTCGGGTATCGCGCTACTCGCCCCGGCGCCCGTCACGCGCGTCTGGAACGAACCGGTGGTGCACGTGGGTGCGTGCGGCATCGTGCCCGTAGCGGTCTACGACATCGTGGCCACCCCCGACGGCGTGGTGTTCTCCGATCCGCTGGAAGTAGCGACGATTCCTGAACCTTCGCCCAAGTTGTGGGGCGACACGGTCGGCGATTTCTCGGGATCGTGGAGCGGCCCCAACGGACTCGTCAACGTAAACGACTTCCTCTCCGCGGTACAGAAGTTCCAGGGGCTCGCCGGCGCACCCCACTTGACCTGGGTGGACGTGCATGACGAAGTCCCCAACGCGGTGATCAATTTCACCGACGTGTTCCAGTTGCTCAAGGCATTCCAGGGGGATGCTTACCCATTCAGCTTGCCGGCGAACTGCCCGTAGCACCGGGAGAAAACGGGCAGAAAACAGTACGGGCGCGAGGGCTTTCCAAAGCCCTCGCGCCCGTTTCCTGTAGGCAAAGGACAGAATGGGTCGTGCCGGGCGAATCGTGATCCGGTCGTCCCCCGGCGCGCCGCGAATCAGGCGACCAGTTCCTCGCACAGCGTCTCGCCGAAGCGATGCCGCAACCGCTGGAGAATCTCCTTGTGAATCTGACTCACGCGCGATTCGGATAGATTGAGCACCGCCCCGATCTCCGCCATGGTCATTTCCTCGAAATAGTAGAGCATCAGTACCAGCCGTTCTTCCCGCGCCAGCCCGCGCGTCAGGTGTTCGGCCAGCAACTGCCGCGTGACCTTGACCGCCGGATCCTCCGACCGCGTGTCCCGCGTGTCCCACGTGTGGGATGCGCCTTGATGGCGATGGTCGTCCGTCGGCTCCATCGCCGAGAAGTGAACCTCCTTGCCAAGTTGCGACAACCGGCAAAGGTAATCGTAGCGGTCCAGACTCATGTCCAGCTTCTGCGCCAGGTCGGCCGTCGACGGCGTGACCTCCATGTCCGTGCCCAGCGCCTCCTTGACCATCATCCGGCGTTTCTCAAAAGTGCGCACCGTCCGGCTCTGCGGGTCCAGGCTCCGCAGCCAATCCATCACCGCGCCGGAGATTCGCTGCTGGCAGAACGTCTCGAACTTGGCCTTTCGCGCGGGGTCGTAGGCTTCAACCGCCTCGATCAGCCCGTCAAAGGCCGCGCTGCATATTTCGTCGTAGGAGATTTGGGCGGGAAGCTTGCGCGACAGCCGGACCGCGTGCGTGTGCACCAGGTGGCTGTAATGGACGACGATCTGATTCCGCTGTTCGATGTTCCTTGATTTGAGATAGACCTTCCAGAGTCCCTCTATCGTCAGTTCCTTTTTTGCCATCCGCTGCCTCCAAAAGGGGGTCGCTTCCGTCTACGACGTTCGCAGATCACAGCCCATAGCCTACACCATTATGCTAAAATAGCAAGTTTGCGTAGACTAGGTAATATCGGAAGCAAGGGTAATTTCGGCGATCCGGGCTAATTCTCTAGAGTCCGTTTCCGCAAAAACATTACACGGCCAAGGTAACGCCCGTAACTATCGAATGGACAATATGTTATCGGCATCTGGCTATCGTCAGGCAGGCGCCGAATCATCGCGAACCCTTGATCTTGGACCTTGGGTGTGCGTTTCCAAATACGCCAAATTCGCCGCCTCGTGGATGCCGCTGCAATGCGAGTCCACTCGGCGGTCATGGGCGCTCGCCCGGCAGCGTCTCATCGGCTCCATCCTGACAGTTTTTGACGAATTCAATGGCGGCGACTTTGCTCGGAAGATCGGGCGGTCAGTAGATGGCTGGGGGGCGCGAAGGCGGAGGCAGCGGCCACCAGTGCGGCCGTCGCCTTTTTGCAAACGCACAATCTTGCCGTCAAGGTGTCTGTGCTTAACAATGCCGGTCTCAGATCGCCGTCGACCGTGTGTATCGATTTCGTGCCTTGAGGCGCGGGCGAGTCGAAGTGAGCCGCCACAGGCTGGCCGTCGAACGACAAAGGAGGAGATTCGCATGAACAATGGACGACAGGACGAAAGCCGAAACGTCAATCGCCGTTCCCGTTGGGGCGCAGCACGGGTCGTCGCTGCAATCGGGCTGCTGGGGAGCGCATGGCTGGCCGTGGCCGAAGAGAAGCGACCCTCAAGCTACGCCCCAGTGAATGTGGAAGAGAGCTTCGACTCCATCAAGACGCGCATGGAAAAGGCGAAGCCGGGTGTCATGCAGCGGCACAAGGACCTGCTCGAAGAACGCTACGACCTGGCGGACCGCGCAGCCAGGGGAGTGACCATGTCCCGCGGCAAGGCCGTGCAGGAGGGCGTGCGCGTCAAGCTGCCGGATGACATGACCTGGGAGAAGCTGGCGAACATGTCGCCGGGAGAAATCCGCGAGCAGGGCCTGTTCCCCAGGGGTTTTCTTCCGCTGCCCCATCCCCACCATGCCGAAGGCGGCATGTTGTTTCCCGTGCATCACATCGACGAAATCAAGAAACAGGAAGCCCGCGACCTCACCCGTTTTGATTTAGACTTCGACCTGCCCGCGCACCTGTTGCCCGATTTCCCCCCGGGCATCTTCCTGACCACCCGGCCCGACCTGGGCGACGTATCGCAGGGCAAGCTCGTCACCATCATGAACTACTACGAGTTGTTCAGCGGGCTGCTCAACCCCAAACAACTGGAGGGCCTGCGCCTGCTCGTCACCCCCTTCCCGCAACAGCAGTTCAATCAGACAGAGGACCGGCGCAGCCTGCTGCCCAGCCGCGGCGTTACCTGCTTCGATTGCCACGTGAACGGCCACGCCAACGCCGCCACCCACCTGGTTGGCGATATTCGTCCCCAGGAGTTCCGTCATCGCATCGACACGCCCTCGCTGCGCGGTGTCAACGTGCAGCGGCTGTTCGGATCGCAACGCGCACTCAAGAGCGTGGAAGACTTCACGGAGTTCGAGCAACGCGCCGCCTACTTCGACGGCGATCCGGTGATCGCCGCCAAGAAGGGGGTCAACGTGCTCGATCGCGGCACGCAGGTCCACGCCATGGCCGAGTTCCAGGCACTGCTCGATTTTCCGCCGGCCCCCAAACTGAACATCTATGGGCGACTCGATCCCGCCAAGGCCGACGACGCAGAGAAAAGGGGGGAGAAGTTGTTCTTCGGCAAGGCGCAGTGCTCAGTCTGCCATGTGCCGCCATACTATACCGACAACCTCATGCACAACCTGCAGGTCGAGCGCTTCTACAAACCGCAGATGATCAACGGGCGCATGGCCGCCTCCGACGGACCGATCAAGACGTTCGTCCTCCGCGGCATCAAGGATTCGCCGCCCTACCTGCACGATGGCCGGCTGCTCACCCTTGAGGACACCGTGGAGTTCTTCAATCTGGTGTTGGAAACCAAACTGAACGCGCAGGAGAAGGCCGACCTCGTCGCGTTCCTTCGGGCGCTCTGACCGGCCGTCCGGCCGGCGAATGCACCGGCCGCAACCCCCGGTTGCGTTTGCGTTGGTTCGCCGCTTGCGGTATAGAAGCGGCGAACCACAGGGCGATTAGCTCAGTTGGCTAGAGCGTTCGGATCACACCCGAGAGGTCACAGGTTCGAGTCCTGTATCGCCCA
>CAZMVD010000117.1:0-13181 GCA_964569425.1 uncultured Phycisphaeraceae bacterium | reverse complement strand
CGTTCAAACGGCGCCGGTATCCGAGGAACCCCTGGATGTGAATCCCCACAATCTGCGGCACACGTTTGCGACCTGGCTGGCCCGATCGGTCCCCAGTGTCTCGATCGTGCAGAAGATCCTGGGCCACGAAAACGTCAACACGACGTTGAAGTACTACGTGCACACCGGTGATTATGAACTGGCCAGTGCCACGGTGGACTTGCATGGCCGGCGCTGCCAGGGTGAGGGCCAGGCGACCGGGATCCCGCCGTCTTTCAAAGTGATTCCGTTCCCGGCCACGAAGGTGTGCTGATGACAAAGCAGCGCCGGCGGCCATCCGCCGGCGCTGCACTCGATTGCGGCCATCAGGGGCCGCTATGTATAGACTGTCGCGGCGGAAACAACCGGCGTCGGCTATTCGCCAAGTTTGGTTTCCTTGCGCCGTTCCATGGCGCATTGGCGGCGATGCCGCTTCTCCAGAAACTCCATGACGAAGCTCCACAGCCAGCGCGGCCGCCCGCCGTCGCTGAGGCAGGGCCGGGGGAGCTCGCCCCGATCCACCATTCGCGACACGGTCCGGGAACTTACGCCGAGCCGATAGGCAAGTTCCGACCGGCCAATGATGTCCGTCTCGGATTCGCGCGGCGGCCCGGCGGGGAGCATCGCATTCGCAAAGTCTCCCGAGTTCGGGTCGGGCTGGGCGGCGACCGCCGGCGGGCCTGTTGGCTGCATTCCGGTGGCGAGCTTGCGTGCGATCTCGGCGAGTCGTTCAGTTTCAGTCATGGTTTTTCCTCCCTGCAAAACTCGGCTGTGTCATCCCGCTTTGTTGGCAGTGTCCGTTCCGCCGTCCCCGCCGTCCCAACCGTCCCCTTCCGCATGATCGCCGGTCACGGAACCACCGCGCGGACGAGTCGGGGACGGCGGTCCATTGGGTCCCCGTTCCTCCGGGGCGGCTTCCGCAACGCTTGACGGCCTTGGATCGCCGGTGGGGACGGCAGGGACGCCGGGGCCGGCGATGGGAAGACAGGCGCTGATCCGAATTGATCGCCGCTTCTGTCTTCCTCCCCCGGCGCTGCTGAACTCAATGCGGATTCCCGTCTCGCGGAGGTTGGGTGCCAGGCGTCGTAGGACTGTCCCGAGCTGGCTGGCGTTCTTGGGCCATTCGCGGCCCTTCCTGACATTCTCCGGCGCTTCGGTGGTGAGTTCGTCCAACAACTCGGAGGCGCGGCCCTCCCACTCTGTGCGATTCCGCACGAACCTCAGGAGGACCTCGGCCACCGGCGAGCTGCTCAGCGCCAGATCGTTCGCCTCGGCGCGGTTCCTGGAGAAAGCGTCAAGGAATGTCCCTGGCGACCAGCCGAGGGCCGGTGCGGCGCTTTCAACCCAACGAGAGAAGTCAGCCATCCGCGTTAGGCGCTTCAGTACGAGGTTGGGACGATTGCGGAGGGCGGCGGCAACGGCATCGAAGATCACACCCAGAATCCAAGGTTGCACCTCCCGAAACCGGGCCCAAAAGGAGGATTCGTCCGTCCGCCGGATTTCATCGATCGCTGGCAACGTTACGTGAATGCTCCGGTCGATCAGATCGCCGCGTGTGGCAACGTCTCCGATGCCGTTGAGCAGGATGGGCCGGGCGCCCGTGAACAGGAATTCCTCACCGTCGGAAAACAGCGCACGCGTGCCGAATCCCCCGCCGCTGGCCAATCGGCACAGCGAATCCGAAAGCCACTCAGGCACGTGGCTCAAGTTGTCCAGCGCCAGCACCAAGTTGTTCTGGGCCGCAATGACCAGGTCGCGCTCAGATCGCGGAGGCGATCGAAGCGGTACGAGGTTGGCATCGGCAAGTTCACGCAGCACTCGACTGGTGGTGCTCTTGGCCGAACCCTGTTCGCCGTTGACGATCAGGATCGGATACGGCCCCACCGGGAGATATACCCCCAGAATCCACCCCACCATCAACATGAATTCTTCGTCGCCGCGAACATTGATGAAATCGCGCAACAACTCCACACTGCCACCATGTTCTGGCGTCGGGAAGGCTTTCAGTCCGGGCGGGCGGAAGAATTTCACCCCCGGTTCTGAGACAACCGACCATCCGTCGGGGGTGACATGAACGCACCGCCACAAGGCATTCCCGAGGTCGACGAAGAGTCCATCGACCCGCTCGGCCATGCGGACCGAAACGCCTATCTGCACACCGCGATTGACTGCCATGCCGTCGATCACGTTGACCGCATCGACCAACCCATGGGTGCCGGGTGGGCACTCGAAGGCCTCGTAATACTCTCGGGACAGCCATTGCTTGAAGGCGCGAGAGCGAATCAGATACGTTTCGACGTGACCGCCCACCGGCACGGAGGCGTAGCCATTGCCCATTTCGTTGTGGAAGAGTTCCGCCTTGTTTTCAGCGATCGCCAGGAGGCGCGACGGCTGTGTCGAGCTGGCGGTTTCCCCATTACCGCGGTCGAGACGGTGCCGAACGGACTGCTCGATTTCAAGCAGCCTGGCCTCCACATTGACTGGCGGAATATCCTGGCCGTTGCGCAACTGGCGATGCTGCCCCCATCGCAGCGCCAATCGGCGGCGGGCCTTGGCGTCGCCGATCCGGTAGCGGTCGGTATCAACCTCCCGACCACCGACGGAGGCGATGAAGAGCACGTTTTCGCGGCCGGTGTGCCGGGCTTGAATCTCGAAGGGAAGATCAGGACACATACACCGGCTCCTGCTTGGACCTCCTCCGCGGTCGCTCCGCAACATCCGACCGATCGGCATGGGGGGCGCCCGGAACTGCACGCCGCGACCGCAAGCGCTTTACCAGTGGCGAAGCCAAATGGCGCGCCACGCACTCGGCGCATTTGTCGTGGCATTTCAAGAGGTAAATGGATTCAGCAAGTTGATCATCGAACGGGTGCATGGCGGCCCAAGCTTGATCCCGCAGGATTGTCAGGGCGACGAGGGGGTGATCGGCCGCGAGAGGGCAGGCATCGGGGAAGTCCCGCCCGAATCCGCGCTCCTCGCGCTTGCAGTACAGGCAGGTGCCGTTAGAATCGTATCTGGTAGGTGATTGATTGCCCGCTCCCCGGCTGGCCGGCCGGGGGCGGGTGGCTTCTTCAACGTTCATGGGTATCGCCTCCATTGTCGACCTCATTCAGGCGGCGGCAGCGCCGCCGCGCGGTGCGCTTCAGAACTTCCTCCAATTGCGGAACTTGGCCTTGTGCAAAAAGACGAATTATCCCGGCATGGGTGATCGGTTCGATTCCGCCTTCTTGAATTGCGTACTCGAGCTGGCGTCGCGAATAGCGCTTGAGCGACGGCAGTTTGCTCAGGTCCCCAATGGTCAGCAGGGGTTTCGAAAAATCGGCGGTCGTCATATTCGGTCCTCCACATTAAAGGCGGCACATTCCTTGTGTCGTTTGCGACAGGGTTTGTGTCGTTTGCGACAAGGGCTGTGTCGATCTTGCACGACGGTTGTGATGTTTCCGGCAGCAGCTGGAGTCGGGAGGGCCGGATTCTGACAGGTTGGAGTACGCCTGGAATTTCGAATGAACAGCAGATGCTATCTACATACCCAACTCACTTCGTCGCCGGCGCGGTAGGCAAACGAGGACGCGCATTCGATGTTCCTCTTGAGGTGGTCGGCCAGTTCAGGTAGGTGCTTCTCGATTTTTTTGAACGCTCTGCCAATCGCAGTTCGCACTGACCTTGGCAGGTTGGTTTCATTCGAACTCTGTGACCGAATTCGACCATTAAGTCCAGTATTCTTTAGAAGGTACTCTTCCAATTCAGCCTTCTCTTGGGTTAGCCGTTCCGCCTCGGCTTCGTCGTCGTTCTTTCTGGCTTTCTCCAAATCCCTCAGGACAGACCCGAGTCTATCCTTGACAGCTTTTTTCGCCTCGTGATCGAACATCGGATCAGGCGAGGGCGTTTGGTAGTAGTCTGCTTCGACCGGCGTTACGCCTCTCAAGGTCCCCCCAGCCCGACGGCCGCGGGCGAAATCGCTAGGTTCGAAATTCTTCCCAGGTGATAGGATCAACTGATAGATGTGCTTCATTCCGATGCACGTCTTGATGGGGACGGGTCTGCTTGGCGACCCGCGGAAGCGGATGAAGAACATGTCGCCATATGGCTTGAATAAGTTCGGCGCTTGAGAATCGATTGACTCCCGATCGCTTTCATGCTTCGATGCTCGAACCAGTGCTTGCGCATCGGTCGTCTCGTTTTCGTAATCCGCATTCACGTTCGTTGGTGGTGACAGATGCTCGGCTCGGCTTTCCTCGACTGGCGGGCATGAAGCACCGCTGATCGCCTGGCTGACTTTGGGACGGTCAGCATCGGCCTGTTGGTTCGACGCCAGGATTTCGACGACAGACTCACGCAGCGTCTTCACGATTTGGTCCCAGTCTGTTCCAGACACGGGAACGACCGGCGCGGAGGCCTTCTCCGCAGAAGGGCGGCGTAGATGCCACCGGGTAATCGTCTCTAACACGAGCCTGGCAGCGGTCCAGGCCCGGCGCCGATTCGGCCCCTCCTGCAGGTCGTACTCCTCACCCGAATCGGTTCGCGGGCGCCCCCAGCGAGTTTCGATGGATATAATGCACCCTTCGGCCAGGTTGTGCAGGTCGGGATAATGCTTTCCCAAGTAATTGAGTGCCGCTTCATCAATAACTTCAGCGGTAAGCGAGCGGTGCCGGTCAACAATGGCCTGCGCGAGACACTCAATCCACACTTCCGGCGGGTCACTCGCGGCGGAATCGGGGGTAACCGCCTCGAAGCGACGTCGATAAAGGTCTGCTACCCTTCGAGAGAAATCGATGTTTGAAATCATCATCCCACCTGGGCCCGGGTCCACAAGTGTTGTGGAGGACACACTAGCGCAATGGCTCGGACCAATCCAGTTCGCAAGCAGGCCAGGCGGCGGCTCCCACCGGCTCAATGGGCCCGTGAGGTGGCCGTATCACTCTAAGGTGTGCCGATGCGGAAGGAACTTGACCGGCGCCTACGAGCACGGCGCTGGCACGCGCGCTAATCGGCTCCATCTGGGCCCCCGCAAGCCGGGTTGCGAAGGTCATCCAGAAACTCGGAAGCGGGTTCAACCCCGGTGATCAGCAGATGGTCACGTGCCCTGGTGCAGGCGACGTAGAGTAGGTGTCGCTCGGTGTTGTAGACTTCCTCGAGGTCGGAGTCATCGGACACGGCTTCTATCCGCGCCTGCAACGGGACGATTTCGTCGTCGCACGCCGCAACAACCACCGCGCGAAACTCCAGGCCTTTTGCACGATGCATCGTGCAAAGTGAAACGGCTCCCGGCGACACGTCCGTGTTCGCGTCAAACTCCACGGCGTTGAGCCCCGCCTCCGCCACCGCGCCGCGTGCCCTGAGAAGCTCGCCCTCCGAACGAACGAAGATGGCAATCTCATGCGCCTTCATGCCTTCCCTCAGCCGCCCATTGAGCCAGGCCGCGATGACAGCGGCTTCCTGTGCTGGAGACGCAGCAATCTCGATGCGAGGCTCAGGACCATTGAACACCGACACCGTTGCCTTCCGCGACTCCACGTTGCCGTCCACGTCCGCCAATTCCTGTCGGAGTAGCCGATCGGCCTGTCGCCGGATCTGGTGCGACGTGCGGTAGTTGATTCGGAGCGCCTGCGAACGGCCTCGAACATCCACACCGAGCGATGCCCACGAGAACGGCGTTTGGAAGATTCGCTGTCCGAGGTCGCCCGCGAAGAAGAGCCCGTCCTCCTTGCTGCCCGACAGGGCCGCAAGGAAGCGGAGTTGCGGAACCGTGATGTCCTGGGCCTCATCGACGACGACGAATTCGGCTGGTGGTGCGTCACCGCTACGTATGCGCTCCGTAACCGCTGCGAATATCGCAGGCATCGTAGCGAGGCCGCGGTCCTTGAGTTCGCCGCGGACACGTTCGAAGATCGACCACAGCACGCTACGCTGCTTCTCGCCGAGGCGGGTCTTTCGCCCGAGCCGCGGCACCTCGCGATAGGCGTCCCACGTGTCGAGCTGCCAAGCATCGACAACGTCCGTCCATTCCGTTTCGAGGAAGCCGAGCGAGAACGAGTGGGCAGGAGCCGACTCGGAAGCGTCATTCAGCAACGCTCGCAGCATCGCCGGGGTTGGCACCTTGGGAGCACCGAAGGCCGCTTCGTATGCTTCGATACCAACCTCATCTATCGCCCGGACGGCGATTCGGTCCCGGACCGTCGCCTCGCTCCCCACCAGGCTCTGAATCTTGTTCCGAAGATTGCGAGCAAGGGGGATGGAGAACGTGGTGAGAAGCACGCGGGAGTCGGTGTGCGACCTGGCCAGATGCGCGGCTCGGTGAAGCGCCACGACGGTCTTCCCCGTCCCGGCCGAACCGGCAACGCGGGCCGGACCGCCATAGGACCGTTCGACCGTTTCCCGTTGCACGGGATGGAGGAACACCATCCAGCGTTCCCACGGGTACTCAAGCGCCTGCCGAAGTTCCTCGACGTTCGTCATCACGCGGAAGCGTCGCTGTGCGTCGGGATGAGCAAACGGGTCCTCGCCCACTCCGGCCGCAACCGGCAATGGCGGCGTCGTGCCCGTCGCCAGATTGAGCAGGGCCTCGGCCGCCTCGGCCGGAAGGTGATCGGTCAGCTCAAGGAGCGTGTCTTCGTCGGCCCTCTTTACGTCCGCCAGCCATTCCGCCGGAACGCCGTAGGCGAGCAGCCGATCGTCCGCAACCTCCGCGAAGACGAGCGGCTTCGCAGGCGCGGGCCGCTCGGTTTCGACGTACCTCGGCACCTCGATTTCGACGACCCGCTCGCGAATCTCGACGACCTGCATCGCTCCGGTGGCCGGATGTCGCTCCATCTTGCGCCGTTCAGCCCAGCGATAGGCCGGGTCGTGACGCCCGACGTAGCAGAGCAGCAGGCTTTCCGGCGTCCTGTGGACGATGATACGGATGTCGCGGCTCACGCGGATCGACCAGAAGTTCTTGTCCTTTGCCCGGTCGAGCTTGTGGAACTGCATGCCCGGATTTGCCGGGTTCATCTGAAGATCGAACGCCGTCGTCTTCGCGGCCGCCTGCTCGTCGCTCGTCAGGCGAGCGAGGCTATCGGAAAACGTGTCGGCGATGCGAAAATGAAACGGGCTCTCGCGCATTCAGCCTGCCCCATTCACAAGTAATATGCACGGATCCTGGCGGGGCGTCATTACCATGACCATGCTCTTGCCGCGCGTGACGCTAACTCGGAAATTTTGTCGGGCCTGAACGTCGGCGTTAGCGGGCAAATTGCCGCGAACGATTCGATCTGGATTGGATACTATTTCGTTCTTTGCGTATCGCGGCCAACCCTCAAAAATGATTACCTCATCAAACTGCTTGCCTTTCGCCTTATGCATGTTCATGACAATGACTCCGGTCTCAGGGCGACGCGCCATGGCGAAATGCTCCTGTACGAATGTCTGTCGCACGATATCGAGGGCATGCACATAAGCACCATTGTCTCGCCAGTCTTGCGACAATGCCTGGCGCAACTGCGAGCCTCTGTCCAATAGCCTGATGTTGCGGAGTTCCTCAGCGACTGCTTTCAGTCGCTTGCAGGAACACCCCTCAAGCAGATTCCGTATGGCTAGCCAATCGGAGTCAGGATTACCCGACATCTTGTGCGCGCGCGCCTGAGTATAGCCCTCAATCGCCGGAACAAGTAGACTGTTTCCTCGAATAGACCTACCACCCGCGCGACGTAACACGTAGTCACCATATGCTTTATCGATCCTATCGGCCTCCGCGAGCGCTGCTTTCGAGGGAGTATCACCGCCACTGCCCCGAAAAAAGTCACGCAACATTGCAATAAAACCGGCCAAGTGATCCTCGGACGAATCCGGTTGCATGAGATAAGCGAGTAGTTCCGCTGCGAGTATTGCGCCCTCCACCTCTATGGCAGCCGTATGACGTATCTTGGGAAGCCCACCCAGTGGGGACCGGAAAGCATCCGAAACCAATCGTGTCAACTTCTTCGTAGGAGTCAATATCGCAAGCGACCAACCGTCGCGGCACGATGCAATCAGGCGCTTTCGCGCTGCCAACGTGGTTGTAATGAGCTTGGTTAAGCCCTGGTTCTGATTGCCTTCGTATACGCAAAAGCCAATCCCGTTGTACTTGGTCTGCCGAAAACGTCCCCTGAGCACATCGTCGCCAAACATGCAGATCTCGGTTCCATTGCTGCGATGGTTGTCGTCCCCGAAATCGACCTCCTCCGGCGCGCACGTTTCCCTAAAGTGGTCCAAGCGTTGCGGATCGGCACCGATCCAGTCGTATATACGTTGTTCTGGGTCGCCGAGCGCGCAAAGCGTACTATGCGACGCTATCGCCCTGACCACGCTCCATTGATCCGCATTCGTATCTTGAAACTCGTCAAGGATCACATAAGGATACATCAACGACACAAGCTCTCGAAGACGTTGGCTGCCGTGAAGCAGGCGAGCCGCAAATGGCGCGAAGAGATCAAAGCAGACTCGTCCGTCCTCTATCGCTACCCGGTTACGCTCGGCATCTTCACGTGCCTTCTTTGCCGCCTTGACCGCATCGCCCAGCTTGTTATCAGGCCCATACTCTTTTCGGATCGCCGACAGCGCTACTGCCTCGCTTTGCGGGAGCAGGATTGCCAGGCGACGCGGGAGACCTATCAGGTATCCATGCGTCTTCAGAATCCGCCAAAAGAACGCATGGTACGTCTCCACCTGGATCCGCTTCATTTGCTGGCGCAGCAGTTTGTGCTCGCGCTCGATGGCCTCGACGATGCGAGACACCGTCGCCCGAGCAAAGCTGAGAAACAACACACGCTGTCCCGGTCGAATGTGCTTATCGACGACATCTGCGGCTTTGAGGATCGAAATGGTGGTCTTACCCGAGCCGGGACCGCCCGTCACGAGCAAAGGCCCCGCGGCTGACAAGACTTTATCATGCTTCTCAGTCCTCTTCATCATCTGCGGAGGACTCCTCAACACCTTCCTGATCCTCTCGAATGTCATCGGCTTCCACCGACGCGTCCTCGCACAGTTCTCTTAGCGAAGCACATGTCTGTCGGATCCATTCCGGCATCTCATCTTGGTTGCATTGGGCAAGGAACTCGGCCACGCCCCAGTTCCCCTTGGCCCAATTGAAGTACAAGCGCAGGGCCTTGGGCAAGTCACTACCTAAGTCGACCTCATTGGTTATATGCGCTGGCCATACGATCAGCCTTGAAAACCGCTCAAGTGCATCACTGGCGCTGTCCTTCAGTACGAGCTTTTCCAGGGATGACTCATCATGCATGAAAAAGGCCTCTACCTTGGCCTCGATCGCTGTCCGGGACTCTGGAGTTTGACTGTCACACGCGGCAAACACGCGCTTACCCAGGCTGGCGTACATAGCGGCGATGTCGGCAACGTTCCCCTCGCCGCCAGCGTCGACAGTGCAGATTCCCAACGCCTCCAGCGAGGCATATTTCGCAGGATCCAGTTCTGCCAGCCGGCGCGCAGCTACCGGAAGCGACGTGGCCTCTGTAGCGCCCTCCGCCACAAGAACGCGACTCGCAAGTAGGCCTTCGCAAAAGCGAGTGCGGAACTCCTGTCGATAACGCTTGAGCTTCACGCTATCGGGGAGTGCCACCTCTGTTTGCGCCAATGCCCCAGAGCTGTCGCGGCTCAAGACGACCGTTTCATCCAGTGCAAACTCCTCCAATACGTAAGGCGAGTGCGAGGTAAAGATCGCTTGTGATGCTTGATTGCGTATCCCTTGGACTATGCGTTTCTGCGCGTAGGGGGGAATGGCCGTTTCGGGTTCTTCCATCCCGAAGATCACGTTCTGTTTGTCCTCGGCGATCAGTGACAGCATCGCCAGAACCAACATGTTTATTGTCCCTGAGCCTTGCCGGTAGAATGGCGCCGCATGGTCCCCGGCTCCGGTCGCGATGAACGCGGTGATGACCTTACGAAGGTGGTCGCGGGTCAGGTTGGAAACCCTGAGATGCGGCTGCGTACCCCAGTTCTTCGGAACGTATTTCTCGAGCGCTCGACTAATGCTTTCGAGTACGCCGGAAATACCGAGGTGTTCTTCTCCTGCAACAGTGTACGACGAGAGTTGGGCAAGCGTATCTTCCCACATCTGCGGCCGAATCTCCTTCAAGCGGAGGATGATGTCGAGAAGACTGCCTCGTTCGAGACTCAGGGCTCGCGTTCCGGTGCGAAGCGACCGCAGGTACAGAAAGCCGCAGACCTGCTTGTCCCGACGACCAAACTTACTCGGGTTGTCGTCTTCGCTCAGGCTACGCGTGAAGTAGGTATTCCCCTCGAAGTCGTCATCCTCTGCGTTGTACCGGCCAATAAAGGTGACGCGCAGCGCTTGAACGATCTGCTCTTTGTCGACTCCCTCGGGATTCGGCTCGTCATAGAACTCGTCCGAATGCTCGTCCCACCATTCGGCGTGATCGCCAAAGCGACTCTTCTGTTCATCGTTGAGGCCGACGATCACAGCCTCTATCCCAATCTGGAATCGGGAAGGATCCCCCTCATCGTCGCTCTCCTCGTCGTCAGCTTCTTCATCTGCGCCGTTGTCGCTTTCTTCCTCGTTGTCGTCGTCCTCGCCGTACTCGTCCTCGTCGTCGTTGTCGGGCTCATCGATGTACCGTCCCCTGAAGAAATCGTGCTCATCGACTGGTGGAAAGCGATTCAGGCGTTCAGGGCCAAGGACGAGGTCGAGGGCTTCGAGAACCGTGGTCTTCCCGACGTTATTGTCGCCGATTAAGACTGCATGCTGCGGAAGGTAGAGCTCCGCGTGCTTGATCCCGCGGAAATTGGCGATGGTCAGCCGTCGTATCTGCATCCCCGAATGCTCCAGTTGCTTGTTGCGGCTATTCCACGCGAAATACCTTCATCACCTCATCCCCGAGGTGGTTGATCACCTTGACCGCGATGCGCCCGCTCTTCGGCTTGTCGAAGGGGCGGGACGTGTCGCTGTTGAGCGTGGCCCAGGCGTCCTCGTTGATCTCGGCCTTCAGCGTCGTCTTGAGCGCTTTGTACGGGTGGTTCGCGCCGAGGAAGTAGGCGTGGCGGACGAAGAAGCTTTCTTCGTTGTAGTCCGTGTCGATGAACCAGCAGGCGATGCCGTCGGCGCTGTCGCTGCGGACCTCGCCGCTGCTCGGGTGGAACACGTCCACGCCGTTGATCTTCACGCGAATCTTGCCGCGGTCCGGGCCGTCCGCGACCGGCTGGATGTCGATATCCGGCTCGCCGAAGATGACGAACAGGTTGCCCTTGCCGGTGTTCTTCAGGTCCTCGGCCATGTGCAACTCCGCGTTCATTCGGGCCTTGAGCACGGGGATGCGGCCGAGCTTGCTGAACTCCGACGCGTGGGCCTCGTAATTGAACGCACAGGCGATCAGCACGTCGAAGTCGGCGTCGCCAGCCTCACGGGCGGCGGCGACCAGGTCCTGCCGGGCGACGGTGCCAAACTCCGGGCCGACGAATATGCCCGCCCGCTTCTCCTTGCCGCTGCCGTTGTCGCCTTCGACGTACCGGCCTTCGGCAGACACGTATCGCCCCGGCCACGGGGCGAGCGACGTGAAGGCGATCTTGTCCTCCTTGTGCGCCTGCTGCACGCCCGCGGTCTTGAGGTTCTCCAGGATCATCGTGGCGAAGTCGGTTTCGTCCTCGATATGGTTCGGCGGATGGGCCGGGTCGAGTAGCTCATCATCCGCGCCGACGCCGAGCACGCGATGCGGCGAGAGGCTCTCGACGGTGAACGGCCCAGCGACGCGGACCTTCTTCCTGTCTTCGTAGGGTTTGTCGTAGAGGTACTCGAAGTCGGCCTTGGCGGCGATGGAGGCGTCGATCTCCTTCTGCCGGGCGATCCGCTGCTCCCACCATTCAGCGTGGAGCTTCTTCGCCTTGTCCGGCCACTTTGCGTCGGCCTCGCGCGGGATCTCCCATTCCTCCCATTTCTTGCCGAGCGCGGCGTTAAGTTGCTCGCGTAGCGGTTCGAGCTTCGCCTGGAACTTCTCCCAGATCACGTCAATCTCGGTGTTGTTGGCGATATTGCTGAGCATGATGTGCGGTACGCGTTCATAGACGAAGCCATGGCGGATATTCTCGTGCGTCGGCGCGTTGGACGGCTCTGACCGTGTGATTTCCGCCTCTTTCAATTGGCCGTCACGGCTGTCAGCCAGCAGATAGTAGGGATAACGAGCGCCCATGATTCGGGCACGCGCGAGTGCGAGCGCCACGCGGGACGTGTCGATCGTGATCCAGCGTCGTCCCCATTGTTCAGCAACATACGCTGTGGTTCCGGAGCCGCACGTTGGGTCAAGGACAAGGTCTCCAGGGTCTGTGACCATCAACAGACAACGCTGCACTACACTAGGGCTCGTCTGCACCACGTAGATGAGCCCCGTTCCCAATTGCAGAGACTCCCACCTATCCGTGATTGGCAAAACCGCAAAGTCTGCCATGTACCGCTTGTACCGAATCGTCGTTCCCCCTGCGGCTATTCGTTCCGCTTTTGCAAGAGTCTCCATGCCTGAAATAGTTGTCTTCCAGTGGTTTCCAGCAGAGGGTCTGTATGTCGCGCCTTGAAACACGAACGGTTGATCAACGGACGCCGCCCCTGCGCTGAGTAAGCTTGTATGTTGAAATATCTTACCGTCCGGAACATCCGCAGTTCGAGCAATCTCCTCCTTCGCGAGGCGCCGCTCTGATCCGTCGGGAAGTTCAATTTGATCGTACCGGTCGGATGAGACGTGGCCAGCAGTTCGGTCGGCATACAGTTGTCGGTACTTGGCCCGGCCCTTTGACTTGGCGACCCAAATGATAAAATCCACAGTGTTGGCAAGCAGTGTTCCCGACTGACTACCGGTTTTTTGGACTTGAATGATTGAAAGGACGTTGTCTTCCCCAAAGACTTCGTCGAGCATCGCACGAACACGATGCAGGTTTTCATCGCCGATCTGAACAAACAATGAACCACTCTCACAGAGAAGGTCGCGACAAACGGTAAGGCGATCTCGAAGATACGTGAGGTACGAGTGAATGCCGTCTCGCCAGGTATCACGAAAAGCCTTCACTTGTTCGGGCTCTCGGGTGATGTGATCGACGTTCCCGTCCTTCACATCGCGACTCGTCGTAGACCACTGGTAACACATCAGCCGCCTGCAATGCGGCGGGACGATTAAAGTGGAAACGGACTT
>CAZMVD010000116.1:0-13219 GCA_964569425.1 uncultured Phycisphaeraceae bacterium | reverse complement strand
CGCCCGCGTGGCAAAGGCGATGGCGTTGGGCGGCGTGCTGATCGGCAGGCTCATGGCCAGGCTCGCGGAAAGCGCGACTGCCAATGCCCCGATTCGCGGCTCCAGCGTGGATATGGAACAAACGATGGGCAGCAGCAGATTGGCGGCGGAAGTATTGCTCATGAAGTTCGAGATCACGATGGAAAGGACCATCACCGCGCCCAGCAGCGCCACTGTGTGCAGCCGTTCAAAGGGAACCTGACTGACGATGATGCTGGACAGGCCCGACTCGCGCATCGCCACGCCCAAAGTCAGACCGCCCGCCACCAGGATCATCACGTCCCAATCGAGTTGTTTAAGGTCGTTGCGGTCCAGGATGTTGAAAGCCGTGAAGATGGCAATCGGGATCATGGCCACCACGGCCGGCGGGATGTGATGCAGCGGTTGGGTCAGCCATAGAAGAACGGTGGTGGTGAACGTCAGCACCACGATCGCCAACCCCGGAGTGACCACCAGGGCATCGGGGAAGGAAACATCCAGCGGCGCGCGCTGCGGCCGAAACACGCTCAGCAGGATCAACCAGAGCAGCAGCAGCATCACGCACACCACGGGCACGCCGATCATCGCCCAGCCGAGAAAAGAGATTTCGTGACCGGGCCCCAGTCGCTGGAGCACACTGGCAGCGACTGCGTTCGGCGGCGTTCCGATGATGGTGCCTATCCCGCCGATATTGGCCGAGAAGGGTATCGCCAGGACCAGCGCCTGGCGGAACTGCTTCCGCTGATCCCCCAGTTGATGAAGGATCGGGCCGGCGATGGCGATCATCATGGCCGTGGTGGCCGTGTTGGACATGAACATGGAAAACAGCGCGGTTGTGCCGATGATCCCCAGCAGCAAACGGCTGGGGCGATTCCCGAACGGCGTGATGAACGCGCGCGCCAGGCGCACGTCGAATCCGTGCTTGGTGGCGCCCAGCGCCAGGACAAAGCCGCCGAAGAACAGCACGAGCACCGGACTGGCAATGGGATTGACGTACACCTGCCACGCGGGCGAGCCATCCGCGCCGGCGCCCGCGGGATTCGCCGGGGCACCGAGCAGGTACACCGAAAGCACCATGACCATGATCGCGGTGGCATACGGCGGTATGAGTTCGGTGATCCACAGCGCCGCGGCGCCGACGAAAATCACCAGGCACACGCGCGGCGGCGTTTGATCCAGACCCGGAATCGGCAGCAGCCCCGCCAACAGGGCCACACCGATGCAAAGAAACGTCTTGAACGCCGCGATCCAGCTCAGGTCGATAACCACGCGCTGAGATGTGAAGCGTACATGCAGGCCGGTTGGCATAGACTGACATTCCTCGTTCGCACTTCGGTCGCGCCGACCGGCGCAACGAAAACGCACAGTACTCCGGGCGCCGTCCCATGGAAAGCGGATGCGAAAGCTGCGGTGACCACAAGCCGAAGCCGGTGAGGCTTCACCTGGATTCAGAATACTCTCCGTTGCCGCGCCGTGGGAATACCAAGTTGCTGGCGGTACTTGGCAATGGTACGGCGGGAAAGATCGAGTCCTTCCTGGCGCAGCACCTCCGTAAGCTGCTCGTCGCTGAGCGGCTCCTTGCGGTCTTCATGTTCAATTAGTTCGCGTACGCGCTCCTTCACCCGGTCCCAGCCCATGACTTCGCCGGTGTCCATTTCGGCGCCGCCGGTGAAGAAATAGCGCATGGGGAAAATGCCGCGCGGCGTCTGCATGTACTTGTCGGCCACGGTGCGGCTGATGGTCGACGCGTCGCACCCGAACTGCTCGGCCAGTTCACCCATGCGGAAGACCTTCAAGCCCGCCGGGCCGATGTCAAAAAACTCGCGCTGCCGCTCGACGACGGCGCGCGCCACTTCGAGCAGGCGGCCGTTGCGAAATTGCAGGGCACCGATGATGGCCCCCGCCGCCTCGATGTGCTTCTTGGCGAACTCGCGTGCGGTCTTATCGCCGCGCCGGTCCCGCGAGAGGGCCACGACGTCGTCGCGAATCTTGAGTTCCGGGACATTGCCGCGGGCCAGCCGGACCACCAGTCCGTTGCCGGTGTCCGCATAATCGACGATGACGTCCGGCCGAATGGGCGGCTCGGTGCGGTCGCCCACGAGGTACCCCGGGTGCAGGTGCAGCGACGTGCGCATCACCTGAATGGCTTCCTGGATTTCGCCGAGGGAATAACCAGTCGTCCGCGCCACGTGGGGAAGGCGGTTGTGCCCGATGTCGTCGAGGTGGCGCTCGATCAGGGTGCGTTCGATGCTGTTGTCGCCGGGGAGCGCCTCGAGTTGCAGCAGCAGACACTCGACGACATCGCGCGCGCCCACGCCGCGCGGTTCCAGCTTGTGCACTTCGGGCAGCGCCGCGTGCAGCGCCGCGGGTGCCACCGGCGGATGGACACTCGTCGCCAGGCGGTCGAGCGGCTCACGAAGATAGCCGTCCGGATCAAGCGTATTGATGATCACCTCGCCGGCGCGGCGCACTTCCGGGGCGAGATCAAGCAGCATCCATTGGGCAAACAGGTGATCCTGCAGGTTCTCGCCGCGCTCTTCGGTGTTGGCCATCGCGGCGAGCTTGGGATCATAGTCGCCGTCGCTGCGCACGCGCCGCACGAAGTTCGGTGCGCGGTCCGCCCCCTCCAGGTCATAGTCGCGTGAGAACCGGGCCAGCCGCTCGAAACCGACCGAATCCTCGGACCGTACGCGGCCATTACCGTCGGATTTACCGCCGGAATCGGCCCGCCCCTGGGGTTCCACCGCTTCCAGCGCAGCGTTCGTCTCCAGGGCGTCGTTAATGAACTCTTCCAGCTCGGTGACCGGCTTTTGCAGAATGGCCATGGACTGAATGAGCTGCGGAGTGAGGCGCTGCTCCATCCGCATCTGCTGGCTCAAGGATTGTGAAAGATACTGCGACATTCCAGGTTCCGTCGGCCGCCGAGTCGTGCGATTCCGCCGCGCACCGAGGCATCGGCATGGCTCCTAGTATACCACAGAAGGCACGGCGACCATCACACCGCGGAACGTCCCCGAATGGCGGATTCAAGCATCCCCGCAGTGGCGAATTCCAGGTGAGATCCGACCGCCAGCCCTCGCGCCGGGCGCGTAATGCGAACGCCGCTGTCCGCTAGAATGCTCTGCAGATGCAGCGCCGTGCCGTCGCCGTCGAGGGTCGGGTTGAGGGCAAGAACCACTTCGCGAACCCCGCCGCCCCGAACGCGCTGCACCAGGGCGTCGATCGTCAAATCCTCGGGTTCCACCCCTTCCAGCGGGGCGATGTGCCCCATGAGCACATGGTACACGCCATGGATCAGCCCGACGGATTCGAGAGCGATGACGTCCTTGGGCTGCTCCACCACCCAGATTTCTGCATGGTCGCGCCCCGGATCGGCGCACACCGGACAGGGGTCTTTTTCGGTGAGGTTAAAACAGGTGCGGCAGTGGATGATCCGGTCCTTGACGTCAAGTATGGCTTGCGCGAGCCCAGCGGCAAAGTCGCGCGACTCCCGCAGCACGTGAAAGGCCAGCCGCTCGGCGTTGCGCGGGCCGATCCCCGGAAGCGCCTGAAAGCGCTCCTTCAGTCGCTTGAGTGACTCGATCGTGTCACCGTTCATCGCGTCGGCCTCGCGCTAACCGGGACCGCCGCCCATCAGATCGGTCAAACCGGGAATGTTCATCCCGCCCGTCAGTCCGGTCATGTCGCCGCGAAACGCCTCCTGCGCCTTGCTTGTGGCCGCGTTCACCGCCGATTTGACCAGGTCTTCCAGCAACTCGACATCCTGCGCGGCGGACGGGTCGATGCGCACGTCCACAACGGTGGAACGACCATCCACGACCACGTGCACCGCGCCGCCGCCGGCATCGGCCTCATAGCGCCGCGCGGCCAACTCGCCCTGCAGCCGAGCCAGATTGCCCTGCAATTCCTTGGCAGCCTTGAACACCCCGGTCAGATTTCCCAGCGAACCGAACATAATTCGTTCCTGTGTGATACCCAGTGGTCATCGCCCATCTTGCGCTTTGCGGGGCGACGAAACCACAATCTCAATCGTCGGCGTCGACCGCGCCCTCGTCCGCCGCAACCGCGGAGGATGATACCACCTCCGCCCTGGCGGGGCGAACGTCGTACACGCGCCCTTCGAAAGCCTCACATACTCGAAGCACCAGTGGATCCTGAACCACCCGCGCCCATTCGGCGGTGCTCAACGCGCCGCCGGGTGCCGCGGGCGGTGGCACGGCCGTCGGTGGTCCGTTGATTTCACCCGGCGGGCGAACTGCGGAATCACGAAGCAATGGTCGATTCTCTGGTGGAGTCGCACGCGGTACTGTGGTTGGTGCAGCGCCGAACGATCGGCGAGGTATGTTGGTTGCAGAGCTCAGACTGCCCGGTGTCGCGCGCCGCTCGGGAGCGAGGACGGGCCGCCGTTCACCGCCAGGCGTCAGCTCTTTTTTTTTTGCCGATACCGCCTCCAGGGCAGGCGATGAGGCCGGCGCACCATCGAGGCGGGCGAGCAAGGTCCGTAAGTCGCTGAACTGGGCGCTCTGGGCCAGCCGCACCATGGCCGCATCGGCCAGCGCACGCGCCGCGCCGCTGAACTTGGAATTGCGTCGCAGTTCCTCCAACAGCGCGATCATGTACACGTAGCTGGGCGCGTCGAAAGCGGCGGCCTGTTCGGCCAGGGCGTTCCGTGCCTGCGCGGGAACGTCCACCAGTTCCGTGTCCGACCCGCACACGCGCAGCAGCATGAGCGTGCGCACGTGGTCGATCAGATGGTCGCAGAAACGATCCACCGTGCGCCCGGTCTGCAGTGCGCGGTCGAGCGCTTGCAGCGCTGCGGCGGCATCCTGCGCGGATACAGCCTGCATGACGGCCGCGGCGAGCTCATCGTGCGGCGGCGGAATCACCTCGTCCGCAGCCGCCGTGGTCACCGCCCGTCCGGCGAAGGCGATCACCTGGTCGAGCAGTGACAATGCGTCGCGCATCGACCCGGCCGCGAGCCGGGCGATGCGGCGCAACACCGCATCCTCGGCCTCGATCTTCTCCGCATTCACGATGTGCCGCAGGTGCGCAGCCACGGTATCGACGTCGATCGCGCGGAAATCAAATCGCTGACAGCGGCTGTGAATGGTCGCGGGAACTTTATGCGGTTCGGTGGTAGCGAGCACGAATTTGACGTGCGGCGGCGGCTCCTCCAGCGTCTTTAGCAGTGCATTGAACGCCCCCGTGCTCAACATGTGCACTTCGTCGATGATGTAGATCTTAAAGCGCGCCCGCGCCGGACGAAACGCAGCGTTATTGCGCAGCTCGCGGATGTTGTCCACACCGGTGTTGCTGGCCGCGTCGATCTCGACCACATCCACGTCTTCGCCCGCGGCCACGGCCACACAGGAATCGCAACGGCAGCACGGGTTAACGGTTGGGGCGGCGGATTCGAGACAGTTCAGCGACTTGGCCAGAATGCGGGCCGTGGAGGTCTTACCTACACCGCGGGTACCCGTGAACAAATAACCATGGTGAATACGTCCGCTGGTGATCGCGTTCTTTAGTGTGGCTGCAATAGCCTCCTGCCCGACGATTTCGTCGAACGTGTTGCTGCGATAGGCGCGGGCAAGGACGCGATACGACATGGTAGGTAACGGCTCCGCTGAATCATCTCCAAGGGCAACCAGGTTTCCCAAAGGCGATCGCTGACGACCAGGTTGACCACGGCACCTGTCTGCGCCGGGTGGGCTGCTCTGTTTCCAGCCTGACCCGTTGCCCGACCCATCCACTGCATGGGACCTGGTCGTCAGGGAGCGCCCTCGGCGTGTGCGAAACTCCAAAGTCGCTTCCACTGCATCCTATGGCAGAGGCGGCAGAAAATGAAGCCCCTGGAATTCGGGCGGGTCCATGGAACACCGCGGTGTGTTGATCCGAGAGAATTGAGCGCAATCTTGCGGGCGCTGCGCACTGCCAACTGCGACCGTCAGGACGCCAAAGGCGATATGGAATGGCGCCCGGAGTTGCCGCACCGCGGACACCCGTGTAACGCCGGACCGTCCAAGCGCAAGTCGGATGGCGTTGAGGTCTCGGCGGGTCCGATTAGCGCGCCACAGGATCACGGCGGTATTCCAGCCCGCCCCGTTGGCTGACGTTCCGACAAGGGGGTATTGACAAAGAAATTTGTCAATGATACATTGACGGCCATGGTGCCCGTGCGCGTCATTGAAGATCCCGCATCGGCCAGCGTGGCGCTGGACCCCGTGCGTCGCCGACTACTGTCGGAGCTTCGTACGCCGGCGTCCGCCGCGACGCTGGCTGGCCGCGTGGGCTTGCCGCGACAGAAAGTGAACTACCACCTGCGAACGCTGGAAAAGCACGGGCTGGTCCGGGTGGACAGCAAGAAGCGATGGGGCGGGCTGACCGAGCGGCGGCTGGTGGCGACGGCCTCCTCGTACGTGGTCTCGCCCGGCGCGCTGGGTTCGGTCGGGGCGGATCCGGCACGGAGTGTGGATGGGAAGGGCATCGATCGGCTGTCGGCGAGCTTTCTGGTGGCGCTGGCGGCCCGCGTGGTCCGCGAGGTCGGGCAGTTGCTACGCAAGTCCGAGGAAGTCGGCAAGCGCCTGGCGACGCTCTCCGTCGACACGGAGGTGAGATTCCGGTCCGCCGCGGACCGTGCCGCCTTCAGCCGCGAACTGACCGCCGCGGTCGCCGCGCTGGTCTCTCGCTATCACAACGAGTCCGCGCCGGGCGGGCGTCGACACCGGCTGATGATCGGGGCGTATCCGACGCCGGGAGAAGTTAAAGGAAAGGAAACGACATGAGCGTGAAGAAGGAGCCATCCGGGCAGCGATCGGTGCAGGTGGAAGTCGAAGTTCCGGGGACGCCGGAGGAAGTCTGGCGGGCGATCGCCAGCGGAGCGGGCATCTCTGCATGGTTCGTCCCGACGCGAAGCGACGAACGTCAAGGGGGACAGGTCGTGTGCACCTTCGGACCGGGAATGGACTGCCCGGCGACGATCACCGCGTGGGAGGCGCCCAAACGCTTTGCGACCGAAGGCGACATGGGAATGCCCGGCTCGCCCAAGATGGCCACCGAGTGGACCGTCGAAGCCCGCGCGGGGGGCAAGTGCGTGGTCCGCGTGGTCCACAGCCTGTTTGCCAGCACCGGCGACTGGGACAATCAGCTCGACGGGCTGGAGCAGGGCTGGCCGACCTACTTCCGCATCCTGCGGAGGTATCTGGAGAACTTCAAGGGCATGCCGTGCGCGGCGATGCAGTTCGTGGGCTACGCCAGCGAATCGGAGGCGAAGGCGTGGGAGAAGGCGGGCGGGGCCCTGGGGCTCCTCCAGGTTGCCCAGGGGCAAACGTGGAGTGCGCCGGAGGGCTTGCCGCACCTCAGCGGCGTGGTGGAGTCGCTGGGACAGGGGACGCACGCCAACTCCGTGCTGCTTCGCCTCGACGGGCCGGTTCCCGGGACGGCGTACATCGGCGCATTCTCCTGCGGGGGGATGGTGATGGTGTGCATGAGCGTCTACCTCTATGGCGCCAAGGCCAACGCGGCGGTGAAGCGCGATGAGCCGATCTGGCAGGCGTGGATGGACGAACGGTTCCCGATGCCGCAGATGGGTTGAGGGGCGAATTGCCTTAGCGAGTGATGACTTGCTTCGTCGTGAACCTGGGTTAATCGTCGGGGCGCAATGGGCAACGCCGTGGCGGCGGGAGTGACGAGTGCAGTGTGTTCCTGCGTTGCGGCTTACGGCCGGTGCCATTCGTCGCAACGGGCGCACAGCGGCAGATCGCCCATCCGGCCGGCACGATGTTCCCCACGAATCCGGGAAAAGTGCTCCCCCGACCAGAGTTCTTCCAGCGTCGCATCGGCCAAAGACCCGAGGGCGTGCGCTCCGCGCAGGTCCTGATCGCAAATGGTCAGCAGTCCATCGGCGAGCAGCAGGCAGCGATTCCGCAAACGGCGGCACGGCTCGCGATGCGCCGGTGCCATGCGAATGACACTACGATCTTCGACCTGCTGCGCGTGATGACTGAACCCGCCGATGCACACCGCCCCCAGGCGGCGCAGCCAGCCGTCGTGGAATGCCTCCAGCTCGTCGACGTTATCCCGCGCCTTAGTCATCTCCGGCAGCACGATCGGTCGCGCCGATCCCCGGTCGCGGCACCTTTCCCCCACGCGCTCCATCCGCCGCCGAACCTGTTCCAGGCTGGCACCGGCAGGGTCCGCCGGCGATTGCAGTTGTCCGTAACGGTCCGGGGTCCACGCATCGAGCGTGACCATCAGTACATCGACCCCCTGGTCGATCAGAAGCTCGGTATGGGCCTCGTTCAAGCCTGCGCCTGTGGTGCGGACAGCCAGACCGAACGGTCCTCCCCCGCGGGGGCCGGCGCCGCGTACGGCCCCCAACACATCCGCCAGCCGGGGATGACCTAACGGATCGCCGAACCCGCCCAACACCACCAGCGCGTCGTCGAAGCGAACGATTTCGTCGACGGCGCGACGAACGGTCGCCGGGTCGATCGGGCCCCGAGCGGGCACCCGCGCCCCCCGCGGGCGCAGCAGCGCCTCAGGATACGGATCATCCGTCGTCAGCTCGATTTCCAGCTCGCGCGGCAGCGGTTCGACGACCTCGCGCTCGCGCCGCCCGAGCCACCGCCCCAGCCCCGCCAGGTCGAGCGAATCGTGCGCCGCGAGCAGTTCGGTTATGGTGCCCATGGCGCGCTGCGTATCGGCCACCAGGCGTCCGGTCGCGTGACGCAGTTCCGCCGGTACCTCCAGGCATCCGTCCAGGAAAACAAGGTCCTTGCGCGGATGATCCGGCTGGTAGGCAAAGAGCCAGCCCAGCGGAATGCGTTTCTCGGCCAGCTCGTGGATCAGTTCGACGTCGAGGAGAATGCCTGCGACGCCCGGCGGCGACTGGGTAAAGACCATGCGTACGCACTCGGTTGCGTTTCGGCGATGGTCAATCATGCGGTCCGCCAGGTCAGGATCGAGCAGCGGCGCCGCAGGTGGTACGACGAGCACCGCATCAATCTGCGACGGGCCCGCAGCGCGGAGCCACTCCGCAAACACCCGACAATCGGCGTATTCGTCGAAGCTGGTGGTGCCGCCGATGCCCCCGCGCCATCCGTCTAAAGACCACTTGCGTGCCGATTGAACCAGCCTCCCCCACAACGGCGGGTCGGCTTGGCACGGATGAACCAGGGCGCCGGAGTCGTCCAACAGCCGGACGCAGCGCCCATGCTGTGCCGGGGGGCAGAGCACGTGAATGCCGGCCAATTGCCGGACGCGGGCCAGTCGTTGAACCGTACGGCGGAGCACCGGTACACCCGCAACTTCTTCGGCCAGCCGGCTGCCCGTACCCAACGGGGTGACTTCCAGGTCAGCGATCATCACAGCCGGCACGTTCATGCGCCCGCCTCCGCCTGTTCGAGCCGTGCCAGCGCCTCGCGAAGCAGTTCTGAAACTTCGGCGGCCCCGTCGCGCACCCCGCTGATGAAGTCGGCGTCGCGTGCGATCTGGCGCCGGGCCCGCTGCGCGTCGTCGTCGGAGTCGGCGGCCCCCAGGCGGCGGTCCGCGGAATACCGGCGCAGTTCCGCAAGCTGCGTGGCGGCATTGATGATCTTGTACGCCCGGCTCTCCTGATACACGCGCGTGCGCAGCTCATCCACGCGGATCAGCCGGCGATTGAACCGCACCGGGTCGCCGGTCAACCTCCGAAGCTCATCGAAAAGTGCCAGGAGCTCATCACACACTTCGCGCGCCTCGCCCAGTTCGTCGAGCCTCGAGCGAATCTGCGCCGCCGCCGCCGCCATGCGCGTTGGGTCGCGCTTCGCGAACCGGCGACGGTAGGCGAACCGCTCCGGGTCGATGAGCGCCGCGCAAAAACGTCGCTCGGCCTCTTGCAGAGCCATGCTCTCGGTGCCGCGAATCCGCGCCCCGCCCTCCGTCGCATTGATCACCCGACACGGCGCCGCCGCGATGTCCTTCTCAAACTGTTCGAGGTACGTAAACAGCAGTTCATCCGTGAATAACTCGCTTCCGTCGCTGCCGGTCACCCGCCGCAGTATCGGCCGGTTGCGCACGATGCGCTCCCATTCCTTCTGTTCCATCGGAACGAAGCGATTGGTCTCACTGCGCCAGGTGCGGTGAATCTCTACCCCCGGCACGTAAAACACGTGCCCGGTGAATGCCAGGTCCTGACCGACGAAGATCACGGGGTCGCACCCGAGGTAAACTGCCAGGTAGAAGGCAAGGTGCGCCACCGTCGCCCCCGCCGGCAGCCCCTCTCGACCCGCCAGTTCGTCCCCCAGCAGCAACCGCGCCCACCCGTTGTCCAGCAGCGAAACCGGGCCGGGATAATGGTCAATCACGTGCCAGGTGGCCTTGGGCTCGGCCACGAGATGAACGTCCGACAGATCGCCCGCGTTTTCAAAAAACTTCTGCGACATTTCATGAAAATCAAGGCTGGTCACGAAGTCCGGCACCACCCCGCGCTCCATCAACGGTCGCAACGCCGTCTGCACGGCGCACAGCACAGCCCGCCCTTTCAAACGCCCCAGTTGGTCGATGTTCCGCGAAAGCGAGGGGCCCGCCGATATGACCACCGCCGGATGCCCCGCAAACCGACCGCGCAACTCATCGATGGGCCAGGTGGTGACCAGCGCCGGCAGGTTCATCGCGATGTTCTTGCACGTAATCCGCGAGTTGCCCACCAGCGTCATGAGCGTCATCCGCGAGAAGGAAATGAACTCGCTGACGGCGGCCTGAATGGGTCCCAACGCACGCTCGGCCACGCGCGCTGACGGCGGATGACTGACGAACTGCGTACCCAACATGATGAGCGTGCTGTGCGGTTGCAGGATCTGGTGCAACCGGCGTTTGTCATCGTCAGTCAGAAAATGGAGCTTTCCACAGGCAATCAGTTCGGCCAGGTCCGTGCAGCACAGCGCTGCGGCCAGAACCCCGACGGCGGGCTCCAGGCAGACGATAAGAAAGTCGCCGCGTAACCGGTCGGCCAGCGCTCGCAGGTGATAGCCCAGCCCCGCGCCCGCGACCACGAAACAGTACTTGTCCTCCAGGGGAACCGCTTCCGCAAAACGTCGCGCCTCGCCCCACGGATCGTGGCGGCTGTGGAGGTAAACACTCGTTCCGTCCGACGTGGCGGCCTGCATCGTCCAGGCGCCGCGCCGCGCCGCCTCCAGCACAGGGCGCTCATCGTCCTCAACAGCGTCCACCCACAGCGCAAGCGCCGGGTCACTGCGCCACAGGGCGCGCATGTTGCAAAGGAACGTCGCTGCCGGTCCAGGCGGAGCAATTGCCGCACTCATGCCGCAGCCGAAACCTCCAGTGTAAGAGCCGGAGCGCCGGCAGGCCCTAATCAAACGTCACATCAAGGGAAATCGCTTCACGCAGCCGACGCTCGTATTGCCGGCGAGAGATCTCCACCGCTCCCATCCGGCCCAGATGCTCCGTCATGAATTGCACGTCGAGCAGTACAAATCGCCGCGCCCGCATCCGCTCCACCAGGTGCGCCAAGGCCACTTTGGACGCATCGTTGACGTAATGAAACATCGATTCGCCAAAAAACGCTCCACCGAGTGACACGCCATAGAGCCCCCCCGCCAACCGGCCCTCCTGCCAGGCTTCCACGCTGTGCGCGAAACCCAGTTCATGTAATCGGCAATACGCGGCCTGAATGTCCGGCGAAATCCACGTGCCTTCCTCCCGATCGGCACACGCGCCGATGACCTCACCGAACGCCCGATTGATGCAGAGGTCGAAAACACCCCGACGAATGACGGCACGCAGCGAACGGGAAACCACCAGGGTATCCAGTTCAATGATCGCCCGCGGATCCGGCGACAGCCAGTGCAAACGCCCCAGCGCATCGGCCATCGGAAACAGGCCGCGCGCGTAGGCCGCCAGCAGGTTCCGGGGAAGCAGATCCTGTCGCATCACAAAGTCTTGTCCCGCAACAGGGGCGGGATCTCTGACAAGTCGCGGATCACGCGGTCGGGACGAAGCCGGATCCGTCGACCTCGACCATGGTCGACCAGAATCGACTTCATGCCCATGCGCCCGGCGCCGAAGACGTCGTTCACGACGTGGTCGCCGATGTACACCGCCGCGTACGCCGGAATGCCCAAAGCACGCAACGCGATTCGGAAAATCTCCCGGCTCGGCTTCATGTAACGCACCTCGGACGAATACACGCGAACCGGGAAATACTCGAGCAATCCGTGTCCGGCCAGGTGCCGGTCGATGGCCTCGCCGGGAAACCAGGTGTTGGATATCAGTCCGAGACGGAAGCCCGCCCGGAACAGCTCCTCCACGACCGCTGACGCACTATCCTCCTTGGTAAACAGCGATGCGGCGCCGACCAGACATTGGGAGACCATTCGCTGCGTCTCGGACCGACTCATGCGAATGTCCATTCGCACGTGCGCTTCATGCAATCGCTCCACCAGCGGCACTTCGCGCAGGGAAATGCGCGAACAGAGATAGGCGAATGCAAACTGATACTTCATTTTGCGGACATAAACCGCGAACGGCGGTGGGCGGTAGCCCCTGCGTAATAAGTCCTCGTACACCGGACGACCGGCCGTCTCAACGGCACGTTGCGTATCTGAGGAATCAAAGCGAAAAAGCGTATCGCCGAGATCAAAGAGCACGGCTTCAATCATGAATGGTGTCCCGGCGAAAGGTGACGTCCCCATGCAGCAGGCGGTCCAGATGACACGCGCAGGGCGAATCGGCGTGGAATGGAGACGAAGGGATTCGAACCCTCGACCTTCGCATTGCGAACGCGACGCTCTCCCAGCTGAGCTACGTCCCCGATCAAAGCACGCGCCAAGGTATCCGACGCCGTGCGGGCGTCAAGCCGACACGCCACACCGCGGTCGAAATCGACCATGCCGAAGTCCATGACCATCGGCCCGCAGCGGTGCCAAATCCGCCCTTGCTCAGAAGTTTGGGACATGAACCAAGTCCCGGTAGGATAGGCCGTTCAGCCATGCCCGGCCACGTCATCATCGACGGGAACAACCTCCTCCACGCCATGCGGGCGCATGCGCCCATCCCGCTGGTGGGGCGGGAGACCATGGTCAAGATCATTGAGCGCTGGGCGCGGCGCGGAAACGACGATGTGACCCTGGTTTTCGACGGCCCCGCCCCGCCCGCGGGGCTGTCGCAGCAGATGGCCTCGCGGCGCATCGCCGTTCGATTC
>CAZMVD010000115.1:0-13488 GCA_964569425.1 uncultured Phycisphaeraceae bacterium | reverse complement strand
CGACGGCCAACTCGCATTCGTCGAGCAGGCCGTTTCCGTTGCAGTCGGTGGCGGTCTGTGCGGCCATCTCACATTCGTCGAGTACGGCGTTCTCGTTGCAATCGGCGCTGGTCCCTTCCGACAGGTCGAAGCGATCAGAAACGCCGTTGCCGTTGCAGTCTACAAAACCGTCGCATTCGTCGGGAATCCCGTTGCCGTTGAGGTCGGCGCTTGCCCCGCTGTCAACGTCCATGTCGTCGTCGATGCCGTTTTCGTTGCAGTCCACGCGCAGCACGAACAGGCCGAAACTGATGTCCGACACGATAATGTTCCCGCTGGGCAGTTGTGTGTACACGCCCCAGGCGCCGTTGAAGCTGCGTGCGTCGCTGGTCGGATAGGTGTCGAACCAGGCGATCTCCACCGGCCGCCGCACGTCGCTTACGTCCCACACCCGCAGCCCGCTCGTGTAGTTCGCCTCGTAGGCGAGCGGCCCCCGCACCATCAGGTTGTGGTCAACGGACGGCAGCCCGTTGGTAAAGGAGCGCACAAACGTCGGCCGGCTCAGGTCCTGCACGTCGATCACGTACGTCGTCGTACTGTTCACGTTGGGGTTCTGAAGCTCGTCCAGCTCGTCGTTGATCAGCAGGTAACGCCGATCCTCCGTCAGCCAACCCTGGTGACAATAGGTGACATTCGGATACGCGAGCCGTCCCCGCTCAAAGATGTTCGCCTTGTCGGTCACGTCCAGGATGATGAGCCCGTGGTGCGCCGCGAAAGCAAACGCAATCTCCCGCCCCGCGTACGGACCCGTGGTGTACGTGGTCACCAGCACGTCGTGCACCGTCGCCCCGCCCCAGATCGCGGACTGCGCCGGGCTGGTCGGATTCGCCAGATTGACCACCGTGATGCCCGGCGAAATCGACGACGACACCAGGTAGGCATATTGCGAAGCCGTGTTGATGGCGATGTTGTGCGCCGTGAACAGTCCGCCATTCAGCCGCGTCGCAATCACTTGCGACACGCTGCCCGCGTCAATGTTCGCCAGACTGATGACCTGCAGCCCCGGCCCCGTCACGCCGTCGTTGACCACGTACGCATAGGGTCCCAGGGTCCGGATGTCCCGCCAGGTCTCGTCCACGCCACTGGCCACGTAGCGCGCCGGCAGCACCACCGGCGCCGTGGGATCCGAAATATCCACAAACGCGGTCCCCTTGCGCAAGCCGATGATCGCATACTCTTTGCCCGCCGGCGAAACATAACCCCAGATGTCATTCGCTCCGCTGGAATTGCCCGGCAAGTCCGCCACCGCCACCCGGCTCAGCAGGCGCACGCCCGAACCCTGAAACGTCTGCGCGCGAGCCGATTGGTTGCTGCCCAGGCCGACCATGCCCGCCAGCACCAACGACAGGAACGAATAACGGTAACCACAAAGTTGATACCCCATCGACTGCCCCCCGATGTCCCACGCAACGTTTCCGGAGATCCGACGCCCGACGCCGACGAGACCTCATCCATATCTAACCGCCGGAAAAGACGGTTTATTCCGGCGCGCGGCACCCCAATACCCCAGGTGTACCCGCCAAGGAAAGGGAAGCCGATCCGTCAGAACGGTACCACGTCGTGCGGTACGTAATGCGGCTCGGCCTGCGGCGAGAAGGGCCGGAAAAGCGTGCGCTTCTTGTCAAAGGTAAGCTGCACCGTGTCCACGGGACCGTTGCGCTGCTTGGCCACGATCAAATCCGCCAGACCCTTGAACTCCTCGCGATCGGGATGGTAATACTCCTCGCGGTGGATGAGCAGTACCACGTCCGCATCCTGCTCGATAGCGCCCGATTCCCGCAGATCGCTCATGATCGGCCGCTTGTCCTGCCGGCCTTCGGCCATGCGGTTGAGCTGCGCCATGGCAACGACCGGAATGTGCAACTCGCGCCCCAGCCCTTTGATGGCGCGGCTGATGGTCGCGATTTCCACCTGTCGACTCTCGCTCTTGGGCACGTGCATGAGTTGCAGATAGTCGACGTACACCGCCTGAATGTCGTATTGCTGCTTGAGCCGGCGTGCTTTGGCCCGCAGTTCCAGCGCCGTCATGCCCGGCGTGTCGTCGATGTACAGCGGCGCGTCCTTGAGTTCGTCGCAGGCGTAGAGCAGGCGGTTCATCTCTTCGTCGGTCAGCATGCGCCGCCGCAATCGTTGCGCATCGATGCCCGTGTGCGCGCAAATCAGGCGTTGCGTGACCTGCTCGCGGCTCATCTCCATCGAGAAAAAGACGATCGGGCGCTGCTCCTGCGCCGCGGCGTGGTACGCCATGGTCAGCCCCAGCGCCGTCTTGCCCATCGACGGACGCCCGGCGAGCACGATGAAATCGCCGGGCTGAAACCCGCTGGTCAGCTCATCCAGCTTGGCGAAGCCCGTCGGCAGCCCCGTGCACAAGCTGCCGCCTTCGCCGATCTGCTGCGCCAGCCGCGCTACGGTGTCACGCAGTGGCACCGTCTCCCCGCTGATCCGCCGCTCGGTGACGGCGAAAAAACGCCGCTCCGCGTCCTCCAGAATGTCCTTGGCCTCGTCCACCTCCGCATAGGCCAGTTCGGAAATCTCCCCCATCGCCCGGATCAGGTCGCGCAGCATCCCCTTGTCCCGCACGATCCGCGCGTAATATTCCGCGTTAGCCCATTCGGCAAAGCTCTCGGCGAGTTGGATCATGTACGCCTGCCCGCCGATAAAGTCGAGCAGACCACGGCGGCGCAGCTCGTCCGACACGACGATCAGGTCAATCGCCTTGGCAGGGTCGTCGTACAGATCGATGAGAACTTCGAAGAGCTTCTGGTGCGCGGGGACGTACAGCCAACCCGCATCGCCCCGCCCGATGACCGGCACCACTTCGCCGATCGCGTCGCGGCTCATCATCATCGAGCCGAGCAACGCCATCTCCGCATCCAGATCCTGCGGCGGAACGCGCTCCGGACGCGACCCAACCCCGGCCGCGGGCGCCACGGCGGGCGCCACCGCCGAAGCCACTGCACCGTCGGCGCTATTCGTCGTCGCGGCGGTCATGGTCCTCGGCCTCCTTGCCTGCTGAGGATTCTCCGGACTCGGCCCCCTCTTCGCCCTCCTCGCCCGCGACCTTCTCGCGCACCACCCAGACCTTGACCGGCGTGCGCAGGTCATCCGCCAGCTTGATATCTACCGATAGGTTATCGAGATGGCGGATCGGCCGGGGCAATGCGACATAATCCATCTTAATCGGGAAGCCCTCGTGGCCCAGCGCGTCGGCTATCTCGCGGCGGCCCACCGAACCATAGAGCACGCCGTCTTCGTTGGCCCGCGCATAAATGGTAACTTCCACGTCTTTCAGACGCTCCGCCAGCGCCTCCTGCGCAGCACGGTACTTGGCGCGCTCCAGTTCCGCGACGCGCCGCGCCTCCGCCAGCCGTTTCATGTTGGACTGTGTGGGTTCAGTGGCCAGTCGATTGGGCAATAGGTAATTCCGCCCGTAACCGGCGGCCACTTCCACCACGTCGCCGACGATACCCAGATGATCCACGTTCTTGCACAAGAGCAGTTTCATGATGCTGTTCTCAAACCTCGATTTCCCTGATAACTCTCCGCCGCAACCGGCTTACCCGTCGCGACAGCCGCAAACTTTGGAATAACCTCTGTCGAGTCCGTGCGAACCAAGCCACCCACCACGCCTTCGCCGCAATTGTTCTGTCGCGTCCGCCTAAAACGGAATACTGTCGTCCGTCGGCGGGGGGGCGTCGTCGTAATCGTCGGACACGGCCGGCGCAGCGGTCCGCGCTCCAGGATTCGCCGCGCGCGACGGCGCAGCCGAAGACGCTTCCGTGCGACGCGGGCCCGCGTTGTCGCCCTCGCCCCGACCCCCGCCCAGAAACGTGAAATTCTCCACCAACACTTCGTGCTTGCTTCGCTTGTCCCCTTCCGGCGTGGTCCACTGATTGAGTTGCAGGCGACCCTCGACCAGCACCATCCGCCCCTTGGCCATGTATTGATTAAAGGTCTCACCGGCGCGCCCAAACACCGTGCAATCGACAAAACAGGTGTCTTCGCGCATGTTGCCCTCGCGGTCCTTCCAGCGGTTGTTGGTGGCGATGCCGAATTTGCACACCGCCGTGTTGGACGCCGTGTAGCTCAATTGCGGGTCGCGCGTCAGATTGCCCACCAGAATGATGCGATTGAAACTCGCCATGTCTTCTCACTCCGCAGATGCTCAACACCTGCCATCGACGGCGCCACGGGGCGCCGACCGATCGCCGTATGGAGGCCGGTGCTTGAAAAGCCTAGTCGACGGCCGTGGGCTCGCGCTCGGCTTCGGGTACGTCCCTGCTGCTGGACGACGGCCCATAGGAGTCGCGCGGCCCGCGCCGCCCCCGGCCCCCGCCGTAGTCGCCGTCGCCGCCCTCGGGCGCCTTCTCTTCGCTGCGAATAACGCACGCCCGCTCCATCGCCTCGAGCGTGAGCCCGTCGGCACGAAGCACCAGCACGCGCAGCACATTCTCACTCAACTGGGCATCACGTTCCAGCCCGCCGATGCGGTCCGTGGGCGCCTTGAAGTAGGTCAGAACGTACACGCCGCGTTTGCGACCGGCGACCTTAAACGCCAGCCGCCGCTCGTCCCACTTGCGGCAGAACAACAATTCGGCGCCCGCACGCTCCATCAGGCGGCGAATCTCGCTTTCGCAGTTCTCGTACGACGCCCCAAAGGTAGGGTCGAACAGAAACATTGCTTCATACTGGTTCAAGGTCTCTTATCTCCAACTACGCCAAAGTTCCTTCCGCCGCCCCTCCGACCTTCACCCTCACCTTCGGGGCGCCGCGGACTCACGACTCTTGCTCCGCTGCGTTAACACACGACCCCAGCGGCCTACACGGCCGGATCGGGATTGTAACGATTCATGGCCGCATCCGGCCCTTGGGCGACCCAGCACGCGACCGCATCCGCCGCACGCTCCCGGACGGCATGGATCACCGCCAGGTCGTCCTCATCGAACCGGTCCAGCACATACACCTTCGGTTCGCCGACCGCTGCCGCAATGCCGATGCGCAGGCGGCACCAGGCATCGGAGCCGAGTCGGTCGATAATGTCCTGCAACCCATTGTGATTGCCCGCCGAGCCGCTCTTGCGAATTCGCAGGCGCCCCACCGGCAGCGCCAGGTCGTCCGAAATCACCAGCAGGTCCTCCGCCGATGCCTGGTAGAATCGCACCGCCGCGGCAACCGCCCGACCCGACAGGTTCATGAACGTCATCGGCTTCAACAACACGACACCCGTCGATGCCATCTCGCCGCTGCCGAACCACGCGTGAAACTTCTCCTTCGTCAGGTCGATGCCGTGTCGCGCCGCCAGCAGATCCACCACGTCGAACCCGACGTTGTGCCGCGTGCCCGCATAACGCGGGCCGGGATTGCCCAACCCGACGATCAGCTTCACCGCCATCGACTCGTTCACTGCCCATGACCCGGCATCGCCCGTTACGAGCCCTCCTCGCCCTCATCAACCTTCTTGCCGCGAGAGATGATCTCCGGCTCAGCCGTCGCCGGCTCGGCGCCCTCCGCCGTCGCCTCGGCTTCAACCGGCGCCGCCGCCATGGTACGAACCATGGCCACGCGCTCCTCGGGGCCTGCCAATGGCGTCACGCTGGCCGGAAACTCCAGGTCCTTAACCAGCAGAGAATCGCCCACGTGCAGATGGGTGACCACGGGATGCAGCGTCTCGGGAATATCGGTGACCACGCACTCTACTTCAATGCTGGTCATCAATTGTTCCAGGATGCCGCCTTCCGACACGCCCTTGGGCGTACCCTTCAGCTCGATGCCCACGCTGACCTGAACGCGCTCCGTCAGGTCCACCCGCATCAGGTCCAGGTGGATGGGATGGGCAGCCAGGTGATCGTACTGCACGTCCTTGATCAGAAACTGTTTGGTCGCCCCGCCCAGGTCCACCGCGAGCGTTCGCGCTCCATGCGCCAGGGCGACCAGCACGTCATGACCATCAAGCGAAACACTCTCCGGCGGCTCGCCGTGCCCATACACCACGGCCGGAAGCCGCCCGCTTTGACGCACCCGCCGCGCCACCCGTGTGCCGGACTTGGTCCTTGGTTCACCCTTCAGGGTTGGAATGTCCATCTCAAACGTCTCCCGTCCTAGCCTCTACCGGAACAGTGCACTGACCGACCGATGCTCATGAATACGACGGATCGCTTCGCCCACCAGGGCGGCGACGCTAAGCACCGTCAGGTTCTTCAGTCGACTCTTCACCTCTGGCGTTGCCGGAATGGTGTCCGTCACCACGATTTCCGTCAGCTCCGACCCCGCCAGCCGGTCCAGCGCCGGACCGGCAAAAACACCATGCGTGGCGCCCACGTAAATGTCTGTCGCGCCGTGCTGTCGAACCAGCTTCGCCGCTTCACTGACCGTGCCGGCCGTCGTGATCATGTCGTCGAACATCATCACCTTCTTGCCCTTCACGTCGCCGATGATGCGCACCGCCACCGCCGTGTCGCCCGCGGTGCGCCGCTTGTGAATCACCGCCAGCTCGCCGCCGATGCGCGAAGCGAAATCGTTGCCGAACTTGATGTTGCCCACGTCCGGTGACACCAGCACCGCATCCTGCAAATGGCGCGACTGGAAATGTTCGGCCAGCACCGGCGCCGCCGTCAGATGATCCACAGGAATATCAAAGAAACCCTGAATCTGATCGGCGTGCAGGTTCATGGTCAGCACGCGGTTCACGCCCGCCTTGGAAAGCATATTGGCGACCAGCTTCGCCGTGATCGGCGTGCGCCCCTCCGACTTGCGGTCCTGGCGCGCATACCCGTAATAGGGAATGACGGCCGTGATCCGCTTGGCGCTCGCCCGCCGCAGGCAGTCGATGAAAATCAGCAACTCCATCAGGTTATCGTTCACCGGCGGACTGGTCGACTGAACCACAAAACAGTCTTTGCCGCGCACGTCCTCTTCAATCTTCACGAGCGTTTCGCCGTCCGGAAACCGGCTGATCGTGGCACGCCCGCGCGGCAGTTCCAAATATGCGCAGATCCGATCGGCCAACGCGGAACTTGCCGTCCCGCCGAAAATCACCAGACCATTGGTATCGCGGTCCGCAGACATCTGGTTGTCCCAACTCATCGCTCGACGCCTCCCGTCGCCCCGCCCGCCCCCACCACGGCGCCGTCGGCCACCGTCGCGCCCGCCGCCACCAGGGAAAAGGGACCGATTCGACATCCTTCGCCGATGACCGCCCCCGCGCCGACGAAGCTGAACGGCTGAATGACCGTGTCCCGCCCGATCGTCACGTCGGCCTCAATCCAGGTATTGTCCGGATCGATGATCGTCACGCCGTCGTCAATCAGCGCACCCTGGATACGCTCTTCCATCGCCTGGGTGACCCGCACCAGGTCCATGCGCGAGTTGATGCCCATCGCGTCTTCTGCCGGTGCCATCACCAGGGCCGATGCGCCGAGCTTTCTCTCGCGCAGGGCACGCACCGCGTCGGTAATGAAGTACTCGCCTGTGCCGGGGTGCGGTGAAAGCGAATCCAAAACGTTAAAGAGATTCACCGAGTCAAAGCAATAATAACTCGGATTCACTTCCAGTATGTTTCGCTGCTCCTCGTTGCAGTCGCGATGCTCAATGATGCCTTCCAGCCGACCCTCGGCATCACGCAGAATTCGCCCGTAACCTGTAGGATCATCCAATACCGTGGTCGCCAGCGTGACCGCATCATCCGTTTCGCGTCTCGTTTCCAGCAGATCCACCAGAGTCTCCCGCCGAATCAGCGGCATGTCCCCCGCAATCACCAGGACGCTTCCACGAAAATCACGCAGCGCCTCACGACAGCACAGCACCGCGTGCCCCGTGCCCTTCTGTTCTGCCTGCTCGACCCACGAAATCGTCCCAAAATCGCTGAATCGATCCATCACGGCCGCTTTGCAGTGCCCCACCACCACCACAATCCGGTCAACGCCCGCCAAACGGCACGCCTGGAGCACAAAGCTCAGCATCGGACGGCCGCAAATCTCATGCAGCACCTTCGGCAGATCGCTCTTCATCCGCGTGCTCTTGCCCGCCGCCAACACGATGGCTGCCGTCGTGTCCAATCGTTTCTCGTTCCTTGCCGCTACTGCCGGCGGCGGCACCGCCGCGACCCACGACTACCCGGCCAGGACTCGAACCTGGAATACCAGGACCAAAACCTGGTGTGTTGCCAATTACACCACCGGGCAAATTCCATCGAGCCGCTGACGCGCTCAACGCGGACAAGCCCGCCGCACTACCAATTTCAAAAGCCGCTGGGCGACGAAAGGACCGCGGCGGCAGTCTCCGTCCGAGGCCTGAACGCTCCGCCGCGAAGAGGAACGCCCATTACCCATGACGAACCCCATCAGTTCGCCGGGTTTGCCCCAAAAGGGCGGAAAACTCGTCCCTTTCGGTTTGTCCGGAAAGAACGAAGTCAGGACTGTAAGGCCCTAACGCCCAGTCGTCAAGATCGGACGACCGCCCTTCGCCGTCGAAAGACCGGGTAGGGCGGAAACCGGCAGCTTTATCCCCCGCCGCGCCAGAAGCTCGCCATAGACCGTCAGCATTTCGCGCACATGCCGGGACATGGTCAGGAATTCCGCGGACTCCGCCGCCGCACGCCCCAGACGATCCCGAACGGCCGGGTCACCCAGGGTGTTCACACGCTCAACCAGCGCTTCCACGTCGCCCGGTTCGTCGAGCACGAATCCGTTCGAGCCGTTCTGAATCACCTCCGAAGCCCCGTCCCACCTCGTGGTCACACAGGGCAGCCCCGTGCACATCCCCTCCAGCACCACCCGACTGCAAGGGTCATAGTACGTAGGATGTACGAGCACGTCGGCCGCGTGCAGGAATGCGGCCACCCGATCCGTCGGGCCCGTAAACGTCAGGTGTTGCTCCACGCCCCACCGCACGGCGAGCCGATGCCACTGGTCCGACTCCCCCTTGCCGATGACCAACGAACGGTAACGCCCCCCTCCGCCCACCAGCCGCCCAAGCGCCTCCAACCAATGATGCACCCCTTTCAGACGAAAGTTATGCGCCACCTGAACCACCAGGCAATCGCCCTCCTCCACCCCATACTCGCGACGGATGCGCGCCCGATCGTCGGCACGCTGTTCCGGCGTGGCCGCGTCCGGGTTTACCGCGTTGTAAACCAGTTGCATGCGGCTGTCCGGCAGTCCGTAATGGCGCCTGAGCTGATCGACAACATAGCGGGAAATGGCCACAATCGTCGGACCCTTTGGATCCGCGAACAACCGTCGTTCAACGCCCAATCCGTAACGCTGCTTGACGTTGAGGTAATTAGCGTAGCGTTTCAGCCACCGCGCCGGCCCCGCCTTGCGCAGCGCCAGATTGCGCGCCACCGACTCGGCCACCGTCCCGCCGCGCGGCTGGTACAAATCCGCGCCGCGACACGGCGTGATCGCGTGCACAATGTCGAACCGCTCCGCCCGCAGCAACCGCTCGACTCGTCGAGCGAAGGTAACGCTCTGGCGCGTCCGCGACATCGCCGCGCCGCTTACCGTGTGCACGTGCAACGTGGGCGTCGGCGACGGACGACTCCGCGTAAAAACGTGAACTTCCACACCGTTGCGCAGCAAGTGATGCAGAAACTGGAGCGTCGAGGTCTCCGCCCCGCCGCGCCATCCGTCCAACCATTCCGAAACCAACGCGATCCTCAAGGTTGGTCCTCTTCAAACCCGGCACCGCCGTCCCGACACGGCGCTTGCCACCGCGCGCGCCATCGTCCCGCCGCGATCCACTCCGCCGCGCCGCGTCACGGCACTGCCCCGGTTTGCAGGTGGGCGAGCTTGGTTTCCTCCGGCCGCGGCACCTTCCGCGACTGCCAGTATTGATCCGCCAGTGCGTCCCAGAATTTGATTTCCAGCACTCCCAGCTCATCGACCGCGCGACCCAACACGTACACCGCCGGCGTGCCCCGCAGTTCCGCCTGCCGCCCCGCCCGGGCGTCTTCGTGGATGCGCTGCATCACCTCTTCCGAACCGGCGGCCTCACGCAGCGCATCCGCCGCTACTCCGCAAACTTGTGCCACATCCTCGTCACTCAACATTCCGCGCTTCAGCCGCCCCTGCTCGGCAAACAGAAAATCGTGCGTCTTCCAGAACGCTTCCGTACCACCGAGCGCCCGCGCGCCTTCCGCCCATTGCGCCGCGGCGCACGCCCGCGGGTGCATCTCCGTCGTCGTCTCCGGATTGCACGACTGGTGCAGCGGAAAATGCTTGAACACCACCCGCAGGTTCCCGCCGAACAGCTTGGACACATCCCCCTCCAGAAACGCCGCGACCCGCGCACACTTCGGACACTCGAAATCACTGAACACCACCACGTCCAGCGGCGCCGTCGCCTCCGCCGCACCCGTCCGCGCCGGATCATCCGCACGCAATGCGATCTCCCGCTTCGGCGACGCCTGCCACACCTGCATCAGCGCCATCCCGCTCGATCGAAACCGCTCCAGCGCCGCCTGGTACTTCTTCAACGCCGCGCCGTAGGCCGCCGCTTCCGCCGCGTGGTTCATCTTCCCCAACAACTGATTCTGACCAAACATCACCAGCCACAGCGCCACCAGCGTCGTCAACACCAGCCGGCCCGATGGGTGCACCGCACGCCCGCGTTCGCCCTCGCTCTCCGCTCTCTTCCGCCGCGGCCACAGCAGCAGCGCGCTCACCGCGATGACTGCGTTCAGCCCGTGCGTCACCAGACACCACGGACACCACGCCTCCAGCTCCGTGAACATGATGATCGTAAAACGCACCGACATGCCCATGCCCAGCGCAATCAGCACCAGCGGCAGCACGTGCCACCAGCGCCGCGCGTACCCCGGCCGACCCACCCCGATGAACCACACCGCCAGCAGCGAGTAATACACCATCCCCAGAAACGCCACCGGCAATCGCGCCTGCTGCTCCGGGTCGCCCTCTCGCTTCGGCGGCCAGTAGCTCCACCGGCTTTGCAGCACCGCCGCGCAGTCCGCGCCCCCCTCGGCGCCCTCGGCGCAGCCCGCTTCGAACCACGCCGGACCTTTCACTCCCGTCAGGTGTCGTTGCAGCAACGTGTAGCACACGTACGCCGCCGCCAGCGCCGCCGCCACAACCAGGCATTGGAGGATTGTTGATCGCATCATGGAACGAAACTCTACCCCACCCCGCGCCGCCCCCGCAACTCGCTCGCGGCGCGACCGTGCGGACGACCACAGGAGCGGGTACGCCTAATGCGACCCTCCGGGGTGAGGCAAATCCCCCAAATCCGGCCCGATGGGGCGAGAGAGGAAAACACAAAATGGCCTTTCGATCCGGCGCGGGTTTTGGCCCCACGAACGACGCGCGGGTACCAGCGAGAAAGACCGGCCGCTGCGATAAACCGCGGTCTTGGGCCGGAAACAGGCGTTTCTGGGGGTTGGTCTCAACGCGGCTGCCCGACACCGCGCATGACCCGCGCCATACAATAGACGGTCCACCACGCCTCGTAGCGGTTCCCCGCCTTGTCCGCCGGTCCACCGGGTAAAGTCATGGGACCATTCTGGCGTCAGTAGCATCCGGTGAAAAGCGTGCCTACGGCGGGGAAAGCACCCGAGAACTATCCGACGGACGGCCAAGGTGAAACGGACTGCTTCAATGCAGGCCGTGCGAAATCATGCTGATCACCGCGGGCGAGACATTCGGCGCCGAAGTGACGGAGGATTCACCAGACGGATACCACACTCCCGCCCTGGTCGCGTTCAGCATCGTAGCCGATCTTGAGGTTGTCGAAGCGCGCGTTGCCCCAGCCGCCGAAGGCCACCCGCCCCGCGGCGTGGTCCGAACGACGTAGGGCGAACTCCGCCCGCCCCCCCGGCGGTTTTCGAGTTGCGGCGGGCATAGCCCGCCCGACGTTGAGCACGACCTACCAGGCTGATTGTCACGCAAAACAGTTTCCTAATTCATGATCGCAAACAAGGCACCTATCCTCGTATCATGCAGGCAAGGACGACTCCAATGGCAACGGGACTGAGCATGAACCATGCAATCGCAAGTATGCCATGCGTCATGAGGGATGCTGCAGAAAAAAAGCGGCGCAGCAGTGTGGCCGACAAGCCGCCAAAGAGTGCGAGCGCACCAATCCCCACTAGCCACCTCCAGGCCAAGAGACCGGATTCCGCGGCAACAAAGTCCACAGCAAGCGCAAGTGGACCACACCATCCAAATAATACCCTTTCATAACTGTTCCAGTCGGGCCACCATTTCCAAAATGCTCGATAATCTACTCGAAGTATAAGACACGCTATCAAGCCAATTCCGAAGTAAACGAACGATACACTCCGACGAGACGGCCCTAAAATGGATCCAATCCAGGACCGTTGGATCTCGATGTTAGATCCACATTCGCTGCAAACGGGTCCCTGTGTAGCCCGCAAATCATAGAAGCACTTTATACATAGTCCCCGCTCATAGGCTGCCGCTCGCGAATGAATCCACCTCGACACCGCCGCCAAAACAACCGCAGCAAGGATTGCAACCCATAAGGGTATTGAAAGACATATGTCACCGACACTCTTGGCAATGCGAAACTGGGCGCTAGCGCGGCGGAGCCTAAAAAGATTCTCCTGCTGAAGGATCCAAATTCCGTCTGGGTAGGACTCCGTCAGGCGGTGGTGGCCGCCCACCCTTACCACAAATGACACGCTTCCGTTCGCTAACACTATGGAAGAATTCTCTGTCACGAGAACCGCCACACTTTGGAAGATATGCAAGCCCAGACCGACGCCGCAAAGCGCCGTAAGTGTGAATCCAGTCCATTTCGCCGCAAGGGAAAGCGCGACTAGCTGCATGGGCCGATCCTGTTCGGGGTGGCCTTTGGTGTGTCTCTGCCGGTCAAGCATATATAACAAATAGTGCAAGGCGCGCACTTTCCGCCGCTACAAAGACACGATCCCGGTGTCGTACTGCAACCGTATCGCACTCCCGGAGTCAGTTCGCTGCAACTCAGTGAAGGCTCCCGATGTCCCGTGGCTCGGTTGCACCGCCCCACACATTTGGTACCAAGCGGGTCCATGCTCGTTGTTGGGTGTCCTAATACATAGGTGTACAGGTTAACTCCGTCGCCGTAGGCCGTCGCATACGGCGGAAGGTCGACATCAATGGATTGGATGGCTGAGACTTCACCGAAGAGCGCGAGGTTAGGTGATTGGGCCAGGGAGAATAGGCCGAGTTGATCCCGGATTGAAAAGCGGTGTTGCGCTGGTGAGTATTGTCTAGTCCGATTCTGATAACTCCCCACCTCCCCTTCCCACAACAACCCCTGATGCCCGAAGGGCTGGCGGACGCCGGTGGCCGTTCGGCCGGGGTGGCGGGCGAGGCCGGGGGGGAGGACGTCGAAGAGGGTGGCGTCGGCGCTGTCGTAGTCGCCGTCGAAGTCCAGGGCGAGGAGGCGGCAGGCGCCCGCGACCGGCCCCGTGCAGGTGACCCCCGGCGTGCC
>CAZMVD010000114.1:0-13805 GCA_964569425.1 uncultured Phycisphaeraceae bacterium | reverse complement strand
AAACGTCAGCGTTGCATTGGTCCCTTGCCCAAAGATCATCGTAATCGACCTGCCGCTGATCGCCCCGTCACCGCTCCACGAAGTAAACGGCCAACCCGCCGGCACCGTAAACGTGATTACGGTGCCGTCGTTTTGGAATCCGAACACACCTATTTGACCGGCCTGACCCGTTAGTATCGTCCCAACAATGTTCGCCCCCCGGGTGTTCCCCGGTTGCACAGGCGGAATGCTCAACGGCATCGACATCACGTCAATATCCAGCAACGTACCCGACCCGTCCGCCCCGCCCACCACGCCGATCCGCAATGCGTTCATGTCGCTGAACACGGCATCGATGGTCCGATCTCCATGCAGTGTGAAATAAAGGACGCCTTTGTCGCTTCCCGGCGCCGCCCCCGCCGTGTCCCCCTCCCACCGAACGAATTGCGCTGGAATCGACGGAAACAGGCTGGTGTCGGCAAGGTTCAGGTCGACCGCCGTATTCAGCGTCAGTCCCGGAAACGTACCCTCATCCGCAACCAGCGTAATCTCCGTGCCTGGCGGAAACGTCACCACGGTTCGACTGCTCCCCACCGTCGCACCGCCCATGACATAAGTAGCGGTGAAATCCCAAGGCGTCACCGACGACTCCGAATCGGCTCGCGCGACGTTCCCTCGGTTCACAAACCCCACGACCCGCACCGCCGCCGTGCGAACCGTGGCCTGGATGTTCAGCGTCAAGGTCACTTCGCCATTGTTCCCGCCGCCCCCGCCGCCACCACCATTCCCACCACCTCCTCCTCCCCCACCGCCACCGCTCCCGCCGGTCCCTGGACAACCGACCGCCAGGACCAGAAGAGGCAGGCCCACAACGAGCAAACGGACAGTCGATCGCATTTCCAAGTCTCCTCTCGCCAGAGATTTTCTTCATCCGGCCCTTGATGTGCGTAGCAGACTACCGATGGTGATTCTGACTTGCAATCCTGGCCCGGGGGCGGCGCGTCCGACGGGTACTCGTCAATCAATCGACCACTAGCCCAAGAAAACGGACCCCGCCCTCGCGCCTGTGGCGTGTACCTGAGAAAAGGAATGCCCCTGGCAACTCGTCAGTAGAATCCGACCGAGAAAAGTCTGATTTCGCCAATCTGTAAGAGGACATGGCCTGTGCCAGACGCGCGGCACAGATCTTCATCCGCTGGAGCGGCCCTCCGGGCCTGCGCGAATCTCCCTTGTTCGCTATTCGCTATCGTGCATTCGCGATTCCATTCGCCATTCCTGATTCGCCATTCGCCATTCCTATTTCATTCCTTCCGCAAACACCTTTTGCGCCGCCGTCAGCCCGGAACCGATCGCCAGCTTGAAACCCTGCCCCGCCAGCGTCATCTCCAGCGCCGCGATCACCCCCAGCGTGTCGAACGCATCAACGTAGCCCATGTGCGAAAAGCGAATGATCTTTCCCTTCAGGTCTCCCTGCCCGCCCGCGATCTGGAACCCATATTTGCCGCGCATCGTCTTCCGCAGCGCCCCTTCATCCACGCCCTGCGGCACCAGCACCGCGGTCACGGAATCCACCGGGTCGGCCGCGTACACCTTCAGCCCCATCGCCACCGCCGCCGCCCGCGTCGCCCGCGCCAAGAGCGCCGTCTCCGCCCAGATCGCCTCCAGCGTACGCTCCTTGATCCGCTTCAGCACCGGCAGCAGCCCCCGCACCAGCGTCACCGCCGGCGTGTAGGGCACGTCCCACTCCGCCAGCGACTTGCGATACGCCTTCAGGTCGTTGTACAGCGTCGGCGTCTTGCCCGAATCGATCCGCTCCCACGCCCGGTCGCTCACCGCCACGAACGCCAGCCCCGGCGGCAGCATCAGCGCCTTCTGCGAACCGGTGATGTACGCATCCACTCCCCACTCATCCATCTTCGCCGGAATCGCTCCGATCGCCGTGATCCCATCCACGATCAGCAGCGCCCCGCGCTCCCGCGTCACCTTCCCGATCCCCGCGATATCCGACAGCGCCGTCGTCGACGTCTCGCTGTGCACCACGATCACCGTGTCCAGCTTGCGGTCCGCGTCCAGCGCCTTCTGAATGTCCGCCGCCTTCGCCCCCCGCCCCCATTCGATCGGCAGGCGCGTGTTTTCAATGCCGAACGCCGCACACACCTTCCCCCACCGCTCCGCGAACTTGCCGTTGTCGATCACCAGCGCCTTGTGCCCCGGCGGACAGCAGCTCACGATCGCCGCCTCCGCCGCCGCCGTCCCGCTGCCCGCGATCGTGATCACCATCGACTGGGTCTGATACAGGTATTGCAGCAGCTCATGGCACTGCTTGACCAGGTCCTTGTACCACCCGGTCCGATGGTGCTCCATCGGCCGCGCCATCTCCAGTAGAATATCTTCCGGCACCATCGTCGGCCCCGGCGTGAACAACCTAACCTTTTGCATATTCCACCTCGCCTCCACCAGGCCGCGGGCTTGCCCGCCGCCCCATCCCAAGCATTTTGCCCTTCGCACCCGGTTCGAATTATACTCCTGTCCACCCCCTCCGCTAACATCCGTGCCCCCTTGATGCCCGTTTTCGGCCGCCCGCACCGTGGCTTCGTGCCTCGTTATCCCTGCCGCCTGTTGACTGGTTCTTCCCCCTTGCCCCTTGCAATTTCCGTGCCAGGGGGCTCGCCACCCTCACCGCCGACTTCGCGCGCCTTTAGCGTTTCCACACAGGTCAATGAAAAGGTGTGGGGCGTGGGGCGAGAGCGAGTCCGCCACCGGCCATCCGAAATTTGAAATCCAAAATCTGAGATCTGAAATCTGAGATCCGAAGTCTGAGAATCTGAAATCTGAGAATCTGAAATCCACCATCCCACCGGTCCTATAATAATTCGTCCGATAAGTCCATGCCTCAAGCATAAAATAACTGGCGCGGACCTGGCACAAACGTGTTTCGCGCGAAACAAGCTTGCGCAATTCACAGCTATCTCGGCGTTTCGGCCTTCGGCTTTCGGCTTCATCGCGCAAGACTGTTTCACGTGAAACATACCCAGATTAACACACGCGTCTTCACCAACCACCCGCCGGTACGCAAGACTGTTTCACGTGAAACAACGTTGCGCAAACCTGTTTCGCGCGAAACTTCATTGCGCCGCGGCGGGCGGGGACGCCCACCCCACCGGTTATGAGGGCGCAGGACTGTTTCACGTGAAACATCGTTGCGCGACCCCCCAACCCCCCTTGCCAAGGGGGGCGGACGGGGAGCACTCCCGGGCCGCAGCCCCGCGCAAGACCATTTCACGTGAAACGAGCTTGCGCTGAAAAGTCGAAACGGCGAAAAGTCAAAAAGTCGAAATCTTCGGGCCGCGCAGGACTGTTTCGCGCGAAACATGGTTGCGCCGTTTGCCTTGATCGCTTCGCGCCTTGCGCCGAGCGCGCGGTGCGGATGATTTCTGGTGCGGAACTGCTTCGCGCATCCGGGGGGCGGTCCACCCTGATCTGCCCGTAGAGAAGCGCGGGACGGGCTCTCCAGTCCGGCAGACCGGCGGAAAAGCCTGTCCCCCTGCGCCGGCCCGGCAGACCGGCGCGAAAGCCGGTCCCTCAGCGCCGGCCCGGCGGAAAAGCCGGTCCCACAACGCCGGTCCCACAACGCCGGTCCCACAGCACCCCTGTTGACTTTCTCAAAGGCCGGCGTGGGCGCCCGGCCATTGGAAGTGCCACGAACATGGCACTAAGAGAGAAACCGGACAAAACGAAGCCACTGCGGTGCGGCCCCGTCAACGAAAGACGCCGCGCTTCCGCTCAGGAACCCGCCGCGCGCACGGCCGCGCACATCCGCACCGCGTCCACCGTGGCGCGCACATCGTGGGCCCGGATCACCGCCGCGCCCGCCAGTGCCGCGATCGTGGCACAAGCCAATGTCCCGGCCAGCCGCTCGCGCGGCGCGTCCGCCACACTTGGATTCCCTTCACCCACTACCGCGCCCACAAAGCGCTTGCGCGACGCGCCCACCACCACCGGCGCGCCCAATGCCACGAAGCGGTCCAGATGGCGCAGGATGGCGACGTTGTGTTCCACTCGTTTGCCGAATCCCAATCCCGGGTCGATCCACCACTGCGCGCGCCGCACACCGCCCGATTCGGCAAACGCCATCCGCGCGCGCAGAAACGCGCAGATCTCGCCGATGACGTCGTCATAGTGCGGCCCGCCGCCTTCCTGCATGGTGCGCGACGTGCCCCGGCGGTGCATCAGGATCACCGTCGCGCCCGTGGCCGCGGCCGCCTCGACCATCGCGGCATCGTCGCGCAGCGCGGACACGTCGTTGATGATGTCCGCCCCCGCCGCGAGGGCCGCCCGCGCCACCGATGCCAGGCGCGTGTCAATCGAAATGACCACCCGCGGGTGCGCGGCGCGGATCGCCTCCACCACCGGCACGGCGCGGCGGATCTGCTCGTCCGCCGGCACTTCCATCGCTCCCGGCCGGGTGGACTCCGGTCCCACGTCGATGATCGCCGCTCCCTCTGCGATCATCCGCGCGGCATGGGCGCAAGCGGCATCGCGATCCGCAAACGCTCCGCCGTCGCTAAACGAATCGGGCGTGACGTTGAGTATGCCCATCACCCACGGGCGGGGTAAGCCGTGCAGCAGTTCGAGCGGAAGCGCGTCATTCATCGTTCGCCGATTCTACGCCGTTTCGGATGCGGCGCGCAGGGGCAATACAAAGGTGACGCACTCTCTGCGGTCATCAAACGGGTAAACCAGATAGAATCGTGGTGCTGCGTTCAGCGGTCGGTCTTGACCCCGCGATAGACAATGCGCCCGCGGGTCAGGTCGTAGGGCGAAACCTCCACGACGACGCGGTCGCCGGGGAGGATGCGGATGTAGTACTTGCGCATCTTGCCCGAAATGGTGGTCAGGATGTGGTGCTTTTCCCCGCCCATGTCCACTTCCACGCGGAACATGGCATTGGGCAGGGCGGCCACCACCAGCCCTTCCACTTCAATGGCATCAACTTTAGCCATACGCTCCTGTACCAACGGCATTGCCGTCGCGCGTCGTAAGCCTTCGCCTTGCTGGCCGGTTCCCCGGGGCAATCCGGTGGGGCAACCCGTGCCGGCGCTTCCGCCAAGAGTATACCGGTCGCCGAGTGGTCCACAAGGGCCGCAACGGCGCGGCGCCGCGCCGGCCGCGACGCCTCGACACTTCGGGACTTGCCACGGCGGCGATTACGACGACCATCAGGGCTTGACCGTTCCGTCGACAGACTCCGTTCGTTGATGACCATCCCACGTTTGCGGGAGAACTCGCCATGGCTCGTTTCCCTTACCATCATCCGCCGTCCCTCGCCTCGCTCTGCATCGCGGGCCGGCAACCCTTACACCCGACGGAAGTCGTGCCGGGGCGCATGCGCCGCGCACCGCAAGACCCGCCGCGAACGGACATCGTTCATCGGGCGCTTTGGGCCGGCGCCGCCTTCGCCGGTTCGTTGCTGTTGATCGGCGGCTGCGCAAGCGGTGTGCCGCGCGTCGACATGCAGGCGCAGCGCTACCGTATCGAAGTTCACCTCGACCCCGCCCAACATCGCCTGACCGGACGCACGGCCATGGATCTGAAACGCGCTCCTGGTGACGGCCACGACACCACCTCGCCCGCCACCGTCGATCTGCTGCTGCACCCCGACCTGACCATTACCGAGGCATACGCGGGGGGGGCGAGAATCCGAAGGCACCGCCGGCTGCCCCCGGAGCCGGAGGGTGACAGGGACTGGTCGCCCGCACGGCATCGCCTGTACCTCGATCGTGGCGCCGATGCCCTTAACCTTGTGGTGGCCTACGAAGGAACTCTCTTTCAAGACGTCGCGGGCGGCGAAACGCCGGGCGAAATCCACAACTTCGCCATGCGCGCCCACGTATCGACCGAAGGCGTGTATCTGGCCGACGGCTACTGGTACCCGCAGCCGGCCGACGTGCCGGGCCGGCGCCCCGAACTCGCGGAGTTCACGTTGATTGCCGACCCCGTGCCGGGATTGACCCTGGTCGCGGGCGCGGAGCGCGATGAACGCCTGGAAAGCGGCACCGGCCGGCGTGCCTGGCGCAGCCCCTATCCGCTGCCGGGCATGGTGCTGGTCGGGGGCCCGCACGACGTGCACGAGGGACGCCACGGCCCGATCGATATTCGCCTGTACCTCAAACCGGCGCAGGCGCGGCACGCCGCGGTGTTGTTTGAAGCAGTGCACCGTTACCTCGACCGCTACGAGCCGCTCATCGGTCCGTACCCGGCGCGGGAGTACGCCGTCGTGGACAACTTTTTCAGCAGCGGGTTTGCGTTTCCCATGTTCACGCTGCTCAGTTCCGCGGTGATCGACATGGGCGCCCGCGCCGCCGACACCCACGGCTACCTCGACCACGAGATGCTCCACAGTTGGTGGGGCAACGGCATTCACGTCGATCCGCTGGACGGCAACTGGTGCGAGTCGCTGACCAGCTACGCCACGAACTATTACGGGTTCGTGCTGGACGGCGACGAGGAAGAAGCGCGGCGCAAGCGCCGCAACTACGTTCATTTCCTCAGCCGTGCGCCCGCGGAGGCCGACAAGCCGCTGGGCAGCTACGGCCGGCCGGGCGGCTGCGGTCGCGGCATCGCCTATCAGAAGGGCGCCGCCGTGTTCCACATGCTGGCGCGGACCATGGGGCAGGAACGCTTCTGGGAAGCGATGCGTGCCTTCCGGGACGAGCACCTGGGCCGCTATGCTTCCTGGGAGGACATTCGCGCCATCTGCGAACGAATCCACGGCGCGCCGTTGGACCGCTTCTTTGAGCAGTGGGTTCGGCGCGGCGGCGCGCCGCGCGTGCAGGTCGAAAGTGCAGCCTATGACTCCAGCAGTCAACAGCTACGCCTGGCGATCAGCCAGAGCGAGCCGCCGTTTCAATTTGAGTTGCCGGTACGGGTGCACCACGCCGCGGGAGCGCTCGACCTGAATGTGGCCGTCGCCGCGGCGAGCGCGGAGATTACGATCCCGGTCGAAGTGACTCCCGAATCCGTCGAGCTGGATCCCGATTACCACTTGTTTCGCCGGATTCCTCCGGAGTGGATCATCCCCACTACCGCGGCCACGCGCTCGGGCAACGTTCTGGTGTCGGTGCTGCCCGCGGGGGAGGTGGCCCAGCCGTATCGCGACTTGCAGGGCATCTTCGAATCGAGCTTCACCCCGGAAGGACGTGTCGGGGTGACGTCGGGTGATATCCGTGACGGCCAGTTGGCCGAGGCAAACGTCCTGATCCTGGGCGAGGCGGTTCGCGACCCCTACATCGCCGCGTTCCTGCAGGCGGTGGATTGCCCGGTGCGCTGGACGTCGGCGGGGTTCGTCTATGACGACGTCGCGTACCAGGATGCGACGGATGCCCTGTTGCTGACGCTGCGTCATCCCGGGGTCAGCGGGGGCGGCATTACGGTTTTCTTCGCCAACACGGATGCGGGCCTTCCGCGGGCGATGAACGTTCCGTTTTACGACAACAGCCTGGTGGTCTTCAAGGATGCGCGGCCGGTGTTGCGCCGCGATCTGGAACCGCGGATGATCGTCCCGGTGGTTCGCCAGTGAGACCGGCGTAAATGGGGCGGCCGGCAAGTTGGAGTTGGCACCCGACAAGGCTATACTCAAGCGCACGCGCAGACTCCATTGCTGCGCAGCAGCGTTAGAGGGCTGCGCGCCCGTCCGGGAAAGAGCGTTGACGGTCTACAGTCGATAGGGGACCAGCCATGATCAGCGAATCGACCCCCATGCTCGCCAACCAGGCGCGCAGCGCACGGACGAGCCTTTTGTTCCTCATCGGATTGCGCGTGGCGTTCGTTCTGGTCCTGATGGCCGTGGGCTGGAGCCTTGCGGCCGACGAACAGCGATTGACCGGTCCGCTGGCCGGGCACCGCGACCTGATCGTGATCGGCTTCACAGGCATCGGCCTGGTGGTCATTGCGCTGGACATTTTCGTGCCGCGCAAGTCGCTGTCGGCCATCGCCGGGCTGTTTTTTGGGCTGGTGGTGGGCATGGTCATGGCTTACGGTTTTTCGCTGATCATCGACCTGCTCACGCAGACCAGCGAAGCGGGTGGGGCCGTGGACCCGGCCCGAACCACGTTCATCAACACCACCAAGCTCGCGCTGGGCGTCATCTGCTGTTATACGGCGGTGAGCTTTATTCTCCAGACCAAGGACGACGTTCGCTTCGTGATTCCGTACGTGCAGTTTGCGCGGGAAACCAAGGGCGCGCGGCCTATGATCCTGGACACATCGGTAATTGTGGACGGGCGGATCGCCGACATCGCGGGCACGCGCATTCTCGATTCCGAACTGGTCGTGCCGCGCTTCGTGCTGCAGGAACTTCAGACCATCGCCGACAGCACGGACAAGCTCAAGCGTGCGCGCGGTCGCCGCGGACTGGATATGCTCAACAAACTTCAGACCAACGAAGTGATCGATATCAAGATTCTGGAAGTCAAACCCGACCGCAGCGCCCCCAACGCGGGCGTCGACGAAATGCTGGTCGATCTGGCCAAGCAACTGGAAGGCAAGGTCGTCACCAACGACTACAATCTGAACAAAGTGGCGCAGCTCCGGGGTGTGTCGGTGATCAACATCAACGACCTCGCCAACGCGCTGAAGCCGGTGGTGCTGCCCGGCGAGACGATGTCGATCAAGGTCATCAAGCCGGGTGAGGAAGCAGGTCAGGGAATCGGCTACCTCGAAGACGGCACCATGGTGGTGGCGGAAGGAGGGCGCGAACGTATCGGCGAAGTGGTCGAGCTGACGGTGACCAGCGTGCTGCAGACTTCGGCGGGAAGGATGATTTTCGGTCGCCTTGACGGCGTTTCGGTGCCCGATCGGCGTCGGCCCAAGCCGCCCAATCGGGTCTAGCCGCGGTGAGCGACGCCACCATCGTCCACATGATGTAATTTGCGGAATGGCGAATGCGGAAGTCACACGGGGGCATGACCATGTTACCTAAGTCAGATTCCTTGCCCGAAACCCGGGTATTCTCACGATAGGCATTACAAGGAGAGCGAGCCCACTCATGCCCAAGGTTGCAGTCATCATTCCCGCCGCGGGAAAAAGCGAACGTTTCGGCGGCGGCGAGAAGAAAACTTTCGCCAAGCTCGACGGACGACCACTGTTTCTACGCACGCTCGAGGCGTTCATACGCCGCGAGGACGTGTGCCAGACGATTCTCGCGGTCGCCCCGGAAGACATGGCGATGGTCAAGAGCACGTACGGGGCCAATTTGGGTTTCATGGGGGTACGCCTAGTGGAAGGGGGCGCACAGCGCTGCGATACCGTCGCCGCCGCCCTCCCCCTGATTTCCGAGGACGCCGAGTACATTGCCATCCATGATGCCGCCCGACCTTGCGTATCGGTGGACCAGGTGGATGCGGTCTTCGCGGAAGCGTTCAAGAGCGGCGCCGCGATTCTGGCAGCACCGCTGAGCGGGACGATCAAGCGGGTCTCGGCGGCGAAGGTCGTGGACGCCACCATCTCGCGGGAGCACCTTTACGAAGCGCAAACGCCGCAGGTTTTCCGGCGCGACGTGTTGCTCCCGGCTTATGCCCGCCTTTCCGAAGCGCAGCGCGAAGCCACGGACGATGCCCAGGTGATGGAACTGGCGGGATGCCCGGTGGCCGTGGTGGTTTCGGACGCCACGAACCTCAAAGTTACCACGCGGGGCGACCTGACGTTGGCGGCGGCCATTCTCAAAGCGCGTCCGGTGCGCAGCGCTCCCAAGCTCGGCGCTTTCGAGGAAGCGCAGTGGTAGGCGACAGCGCGTGTCGCGGGCGGCGAGACCGGTCAGGCGCGGCCGGGTTCGCGGCCCTTCGGGACGGGGAGCGTTCGGACTAAACCCCGGGAGATCATCGTGTCGTCGCTGAGTTCGCACGACATTCAGGTCATGCTGTTGATGCTGGGGGTGCTGCTGCTGAGCGCCCGCGTGCTGGGTGAACTTGCGCGGCGGCTGAACCAACCTACCGTGCTGGGGGAGATTCTTGCGGGGGTTTTTTTGGGACCGACGGTGCTGGGGGCACTTGCTCCCGGGGCGCATGAGTTTCTCTTTCCGCAGACCGGTGGGGTCGCCTTTGTGCTCCACGGGATCACCACGCTCGGCATTGTGCTCTTTCTGTTGGTGGCGGGGATGGAAGTCGACCTGTCGACGATCTGGCGTCAGGGTCGCGTGGCCATATCCGTGGGGCTGGCCGGGATTGTGATTCCGTTCGGAGTGGGCTTTCTGGCGGCCTCGGTCGCGCCGCGTTTCATGGGCCGTGACGATGCCTCGGACCCTGGGCTTTTTGCACTGTTCATGGGAACGGTGCTTTCGATTTCCGCGCTGCCGATCATTGCCAAGGCGCTGATGGATCTCAACATTTACCGCAGCGACCTGGGCATGCTGGTGATCGCCGCGGCGGTGTTCAATGACCTGGTCGGCTGGCTGATGTTCGCCCTGCTGCTGGGGATGATGGACACGCCGTCCGTGCATGGCATGAGCGTGGGGCTCACGATCGCACTTACGCTTCTGTTCACTGCGATCATGCTGACGCTGGGGCGCTGGGTGTTTCACCGGAGTTTGCCCTGGGTGCAGGCGCACCTCTCCTGGCCCGGAGGTGTGCTGGGGCTGGCCCTCTCCGCAGCCCTGCTCGCTGCCGCCCTCACCGAGTGGATCGGCATTCATGCGATCTTTGGATCGTTTCTGCTGGGCGTGGCGCTGGGCGATTCCCAACACATGCGCGAGCAAACCCGCGCGACCATCAATCAGTTCGTTTCCTTCATTTTCGCGCCGCTGTTCTTCGCGAGCATCGGACTTAGCGTGAATTTCGTGGCCAACTTTGACCTTGCCCTGACCGTCGTCGTGCTCCTGGTGGCGACGGTCGGCAAGTTGCTTGGCTGCGCGTTGGGCGGCCACTTTGGCGGTTTGCCGCGGCGCGAATCGTGGGCCGTCGGCTTCGCGATGAATGCTCGCGGCGCGATGGAGATTATTCTCGGTCTGCTGGCGCTGCAGAACGGCCTGATCGGCGAGCGGATGTTCGTGTCGCTGGTGGTGATGGCCCTGATTACTTCAATGATCGCCGGTCCGGCCATGCAGACACTCCTGAACCTCAAACGCCGCCCGCAGCTTGGCGATTACATCGCTCCGCGCGCCCTGGTGAATCCGCTGCACGCGCCGGACGCATCGCGGGCGATTGAACAACTGGTGCAGGCCGTGCCGCTTCCTCCCGGCGTCGATGTGCGTGCCGTCACCGCGGCCGTGCTGGAGCGCGAAAACCTCATGTCCACGGGCATCGGCGACGGCATGGCCGTTCCCCACGCGCGTGTCGATGGATTGACCAAACCGCTTGTGGCGCTGGGGCTTTCCCGCGAGGGCGTAGACTTCGACGCCCCGGACGGCAAGCCGGCGCAGCTCGTGTTTCTAATTTTGACGCCGCGGGATGACGACGGGGCACAGGTTTCGATCCTTGCGGACATTGCCCGGCGATTTCGAGACGAAGGCATGCGCCAACGTGCGCTGTCCGTTCAGAACTTCACCGAGTTTCTGGCATTGCTGAAAACCACCCCCGCGGAATAGGTCCACATCCGGATGCACAGCCTGCCAAACTGGCAGGAGCCCCTAAAGCGCAAACCCGAATTGACAGCGTGGCATCGCGGTTAGTGCCGCGCAGAGGGACCGGCCGACACGCGACTGTCGAACGTAACTGCTTTATGGACAACAAGTTACATACTTTGCCACAGTTTCCCGGTGAAAGCCCGGCCTTGGCATGAGGAATGCTATCGAGTCGAGGGGACGGGTACGCCGTCACGAGGATGATCCGTGAAAGTTGCGTCAATCGATGGCGGGCAGACAAGCAGCGACGTGCTGGTTTCGTTCTGGCGAACCGGCGATGAGCCGCATTGGCTGCGTGCCGTCGGACAGGCACTTTCCCCCGTGGGCCTGTGCGTTTTGCGGGCGCAATTTGGCGAGGAGACGATTCGGCGGGTGGAGGGCGGGGGCTTGGCGGCGGCGGTGGTGGTTGCCGACCAGACCCGTTCGGATGGCATTTCGTTGCTGCGGATCATCCGTTCGATCGACCTGAAGCTGCCCTGTTGGCTGGTGGTGCCGCGGACCACGCGCCAGGTATTGGAAGCGGCGCTGGCGCTGCAGGTGACCAGCGTGATGACGCATCCGGTGGAGGTGGACGAGTTGGCGTTGGGGCTGACTCGGGTTCTGGGTCGCGGCGCGGATCCGGACGAGCGAGTGTAGCGCGGCGGCGCGAGCCGCACCGTCGCGAGTTGTGGAACATGGACTTCGTGTGAACGTTGCGGGTTCTTTCAAAAGGAGCAATCTACCCATGGCAAAGTTGAACATCAGGCCGCTGGGCGACAAAGTCATCGTCAAGCGTGTGGACGCGGAGGAGAAGACGATGGGCGGCATCGTGCTGCCGGACAGCGCCAAGGAAAAGCCGCGGCGCGGCGTGGTGCTGGCGGTGGGCACCGGGCGTCTGCTGGACGACGGCACCCGCAGCGCCATGCAGGTGAAGAAGAACGACCAGGTGGTCTTCAACAGCTACGCCGGCACGGAGATCAAGATGGGCGGCGAGGAATACATGATCATGGACGAGTCGGACATTCTGGGCGTGGTGGAATAGCGTGACCCATGGGCCTGGGTCCGGAAGACTATCGCGAAGGCGCCCGCCGCCGAATCGACGATGCCTGGTCGTTGTTCGATCAGGAACGCTGGGAAGGGGCCGTGTACTTGGCCGGGCGCGCGGCCCAAGCGATGCTTCGGGGCCTGCTGGCAAGGCAGCGCGGAGAGTTGCAGGTCGGCCATGACCTTCGCGAACACCTCCGGCAGGTGCGTGGTTTGGGCATCTTGAAACTCAACGAAGATGATGAATTGGAAGATGCCATCAACGATCTGGCCGTGCTCTGGCGGAACGACCTTCGGTTCACCGGGGCCAGACGGTTCCGCCAGTTGCTCAAGCAGGCCGGCCGACTGGAGCGCATCGGCAGGAAGAGAATCTCCGGCGACCCGGAGAAACCCAACGCACGCGGCTTGCTCAATGCCGCGGAGGCGGTGGTTTCGAGAGGGAACCTGATATGGCAACGCTTGAACAGAAACTGATGCGTATCGTCGAGGAAGACCTTCAGGGCGAGGCCCGATTGGAGACCCTCCCCGGCGGACACGTCAGCGGCGACGTCGTGTCCCCTCTGTTTGAAGGGAAGGACTACCGCGACCGGCGTCTGCTGATTCGCGAGGCGATACGCCGACACGTGGAACTCGGGGATCTTACCGCTGATGAACAGCACCAGGTGGGCACACTGCTCACGTACACTCCGGCCGAATGGAACGTCGTACTGACCGATTCGACAGATTGAACGAACGAAACTGGCATTATTGCAAGGAGCAAACAACCTATGGCAGCGAAACAGATTGCGTATCAGATGGACGCCCGCGAGGCGATCCGGCGTGGTGTCAAGCAGTTGGCACGGGCGGTGAAGGCCACCCTCGGCCCCTGCGGACGCAACGTGGTCATCGAGAAATCCTTCGGCAGCCCCACCGTCACCAAGGACGGCGTCACGGTGGCCAAGGAAATCGAACTGGAAGAAGCCTATGAAAACATGGGCGCGCAGATGGTCAAGGAGGTCGCCTCCAAAACCTCCACTGTCGCGGGCGACGGCACCACCACCGCCACGGTCTACGCCGAAGCCATCTACGACGAGGGTCTCAAGAACCTCGCCGCCGGGGCCGAGGCGATGGAACTGAAGCGCGGCATCGAGGCCGGGGTCGAGGCGATCGTGGCCGAGCTGCAGAAGATGAGCGTGCCGGTGAAGGGCAC
>CAZMVD010000113.1:0-13812 GCA_964569425.1 uncultured Phycisphaeraceae bacterium | reverse complement strand
TTGCCGATGTTGGCGTTGATTTTCACCAGGAAGTTGCGGCCGATGATCATCGGCTCGCTCTCCGGGTGGTTGATGTTGGCGGGGATGATCGCCCGTCCGCGTGCCACTTCGTCGCGCACGAACTCCGGCGTAATCACGCGTGGAATCGCCGCGCCGAAACGCTCGCCCGGGTGTTGCGTTCGGAGGAGTTCGACGTAACGCTCCGCCCGCTGGTTCTCGCGAATGGCGATAAACTCCATTTCCGGCGTGATGATGCCGCGCCGCGCATAGTGCAGTTGCGTGACATTGTGTCCGGTGTGAGCGCGCAGCGCCGGCCGCCGCGCCACATCGGGAAAGCGTTCCACTTCGATGCGTGTCGCGGCAGACTTGTACCCGTTGTCCTCCGGCCGTACCGCGCGACCCCCGTAGGCCTCCACGTCGTTACGCTCATGGATCCACGACTGCCTGAGTGCGTGGATGCCACGTCGAACGTCAATCTCAACGCTTGAATCCGTGTATGGCCCGGACGTGTCATACACTGCAATCGGTGGGTTCGCCGCCTCCACCGTGTTTCTCCCTTCGGTCTGGCGGGTGGGGTCCAGAACAATCTCCCGCATCGGCACACGCACCGACGGATGCAATGTCCCGTGGACATAAGTCTTGCGCGACGCAGGCAGCGGCCCCTGATGGAGAGTCGCATACGGTCGCACTTGTTCTGTCGTCGATATGGCCTTGACGGCCGGCCCCGCCGTGGTTTCGGACAAAGCAGGCTTCTCGCGGGCCATCGGATTGGACGCCGTCATGGCTCAACTCCCGGATCAGCAGGGAGGGAAACCCGGTGGGAAGGGCGGTGCCGTCAATGCCGCAAGTCGCATCGAGGGCTTCGTCGCTTCCCTACGCAGGGCTTCTCCGAGACAAGCGGCGAGTCCGCGGCCTCGGTCCTGATCAGGTTCAAAGGCTGTCATCTCAGTTCTTTCGCGCGGTCTCCCACCCGCACGACGAACACACCTAGCGACTCCCGGGTTGTAGCGATGTTCGGGCGCTTCGTCAAACCACACACTGCCCGCCGAACCAGAAAGTCCTAATACCGCGGCAAGCTTCTTCCGATGAACGCGCAAGGACCGGGCATCAGCGCTGGGTTCCCCGACCGCGCCGGAACTCTGCGCGGCGGCGGATCGGCTGCCGCCCGCATGGCCAAACTCGGTACCAGCCACGGAGAAGCAGACGAATGAATGCCAACGTTCTCGAGTCCATCAAGAAATCCGCCGCGGTTCCCTCTATCCCGCAAGTGGTCATGCGCTTCCTCGAAATCATGCAGGATCCACACTTTCGGTACGACGACCTCGTCAAAGTCCTGTCCGCCGATGCCGGCACGGTCAGCGAAATCCTGCGCCTGGTGAATTCGGCGCTCTTTGGCGTGCGCGAGAAAATCGTCTCGCTCCGCCAGGCGTTGACCCTTTTGGGCCCCAAGCGCACCCGTTCGTTGTTGCTTGGGCGCTATCTCGTGGACACCATGTCCAAAAAGAAAATCGCCGGGCTGGACATGAGCTACTTCTGGCGGCGGACGCTCGCCGCCTCCGTGGTGGCGTCGCGATTTGCCGACGCCGTCACGCCCAAAGTACGTGACGAGGTGTTCATCAGCGCTTTGCTGGCCGACATAGGAATTCCCATTCTGGCCGAACACATGCCGGACCGCTACAAGAAAGTGGTGGCTCAGTTTCGGCCGCGCGGCGCTGATATTTCCCCGGAAAAAGAGATCGAACTGGTCGAGGTCACTCATGCCCAGGTTTCCGCCATGGTGCTGAAACACTGGACTTTGCCTGAATTGGTGTGCAACGCCGTCAACCTTCACCAGTCGCCTAGCCCCGGATCGGGAGACCCCGCCACCGTCGGGCGTCTGCTCAACGCCTCCGACCGGATCGCCAAGCTCATGTGCGAAGTGGCCGAAACGGACGACATCCGCCAGGTCTGTTCCGATGCGACGGCCTTTGCGGGCATCGATGTCAGCGTGCTTGTCAAGCTGCTCCCCACCATCGAGCGCGATATCGAGGAACTCGCCCAGGCGTTGCGCATCGACGTGATCCCCAGCAACGTCTACGCCATGATCGCCCAGACCATGCAGGATCGTCTTACGCCCACTCATGCGCCTTGACCAGGCGGCAAAGCGCCGATGGCCGGCGAGATAGTCGCCCCTGATGATCGACCTCCGACGGCGGGTTCAGCCCGCCGTTTCTTTTTTGCCGGAGATTCCAGCTCATTCGGCCAGGGCGCAACAGGCGTTCAAGTGTCGATCACTTGTCCCATAAAACTGCAAGGTGCGGCGCAGAAACGCCGAATCGCCGCGAACCTCAATCCAACAGGGTTGCCTTGTGTCCCAATGGGAATTCTTTGTCCGAATGTGGGGTCCGATTGTACTAAAGGCCGGTTATAGGCGAGTCGATGGTTGCAGTTGTCGCGGCCTGTTATGGGCCTGGCATGTCGCGCCCGGAAAACGCGGCCGCCGGACCACTCGGGCAATGGCCTTCACGGATTTAACGAATGGTGTTCGGCGTGGCAGCGAAGCGGCGTAGCTCGTTCCCGGCCGAACCAAAGGGTCGATAAACCACCAACCCTTACGAGCCCGTCGTCCGGTCAACTCAACCGGCGACCTTGGACCGCGAGCCCGCCATGGCGGCATCCCGCGGGACTTTAGGAGGCATGAACCCGTATGAGTCGGATCAACACGAACGTTCAATCCCTGATCGCACGACGCGCTCTCGACCTCAACAACCATTCGCTCAACCAGGCGCTGGAGCGGCTCAGCACCGGGTTGCGAATCAACACCGGCAAGGACGATCCTGCGGGGCTGATCGCCTCCGAGACGCTGCGCAGCGGCATTCGCGCGATTTCCACCGCCATCGACAATGCCAACCGCGCGGACACCATCGTGTCCGTGGCCGAGGGCGGGCTTCAGGAAATCAGCTCGCTCCTGCTCAACCTGGAGAACCTCGTCGATCAATCCGCCAACACCGCGGGTCTGACCGATGAAGAGATCGCTGCCAACCAGATCCAGGTCGACTCCATTCTCGCGAGCATCGACCGGTTGGCCGAAGCCACCGCCTTCGGAAACAAGAAACTGCTCAACGGCAATTTCGGATTCACCACCTCGGGCATCAACGTGATCGAATCCACCGGCACGGCCGTCGATCACCTGTCCAAGGTTCAGGTCAACGCCGCCAAGATTCCCGCGGGCGCGTTCCGGAACGTCAACATCAACGTCGTCCAGCGCTCGGAAGTAGCGCTGGTCAGCGCGCTGGGCGCCGGCATTTCCGGCGGCGGCGCCGCCGACGGCACCATCGCCGCAGCAACGACCATCCAGGTCCGTGGCAACTTTGGAAGTGATATTCTCAGTTTTGCATCCGGCACCACCGCCGCCGAAATCGTGTCCGCAGTCAACAGCTCCAAGGAGTTGACCGGCGTTTCGGCGACCGCATCGGCCGCCGCCGGCGGACCGCCCGCGATCGTGTTCCAGAGCACCACGTACGGGTCGGATGCGTTTGTGTCAGTCTCCGTGCTTCAGAACGCCGATACCGCGTTTTCTTCGCAGCCCGCGGAAAAGACCGACAACGGCGCCGACGGCGTAATCACGATCAACGGCTCACAGGCCAACGTCAAGGGGTTGGATGCGTCCGTGCGGGCCGGCGCACTGTCACTCGATCTGACGCTCACGCCGACGTTCGGCGGTACGACCGGCGCATCCACCAGCTTCGAAATCACCGGCGGGGGAGCCGTGTTCTCCATCTCGCCCACGGTCGGATTGTCGGGACAGGAAACGCTGGGCATCGGCGAAGTGTCCTCGGCCAAACTGGGCAACAGCGGGGTTGGGTTCCTCGCCACGCTGGGTTCGGGGCTTGGAAACGATCTGACCAGCCAGAACTTCGCGTCGGCGCAGCGTATCGTCCGTTCGGCCATCAACCAGGTGGCCAGCCTGCGTGGTCGCCTCGGCGGGTTCCAGAAGGACACCCTCGCGACAACCATTAACTCATTGCAGGTTGCACGGGAGAACGTTACGGCTGCAGAAAGTGCCATCCGTGATGCCGATTTCGCCGCGGAAACGGCGAGTCTGACCCGTGCTCAGATTCTCGTGAATGCCTCGACCTCCGTGTTGCGGCTGGCCAACGCGCAGCCACAGAACGCCTTGGCGCTCCTCGGATAATACCTGGGCGCCCTGATTGAACTATGTGGCATTCGCGGTGACCGCGGTGTCTACCAGTCCCGGCAATAGCCGCCGGCGAACCGACTGATCCTGGGCCGGAGGAAGCGCCCCGTCGCTCCTCCGGCCTTTTTTTTGCCTCTTTTCCTGCAGCGTCCGCTAAAGACCAATCCACAGGCTTCCGACAAGCGTAAGAGGATGGTCCGGAGGCGGCGCACGGCTGCGCCGCCACACGCAGAGGCCGATTGGTCCTGCAATCCTGCGTCACGGATGGCGCCATGAGCCGCATCAACACCAACATCACCGCGTTGCGCGCCGTTCATCAACTCGGCGCCAATCAACGCGATCTCGACTTACGGCTCGAGCGACTTGCCACCGGTCTGCGCATCAATCGCGGTGCCGACGACCCCGCAGGATTGATCGCCTCCGAAACGCTCCGCAGCGAAATCGCCGCCATTGGTCAGGCCATCGATAATTCCGCCCGCGCCAACAACGTCATTTCCACGGCCGAGGGCGCGCTGAACGAGGTGTCCGCACTGCTCCTCGAACTTCAGGCCTTGATCGTCTCCTCCGCCAACGAAGCGGGGCTGACCGACGAAGAAATCCACGCCAACCAGTTGCAGGTCGATTCAATCCTGGCCAGCATCGACCGCATCGGTCAGACCACGACATTCGGCGGTCTCAAGCTCCTTGACGGCGAAAAGGCCTATCGAACTTCCGCCGTCGATACCACCGCCATCGCCTCATTGGCGGTTTTCTCCGCCCGCGCGCCCCAGACCGGGATCCGGACGGTGACCGTGCGTATCACGCAATCAGCCCAGGTGGCGCAGATTCCCCTGATCGGCAATAACCCCGGAGGCGTCTCGACACTGTCGGCCGCTACCGTCGAACTTCGCGGGTCTCTTGGCGCCGAACTCATGAGCTTCGCTTCAGGGACCACCCTGGCCGAAGCCCGGGCCGCGATCAACAACATTGTCGGCGTCACCGGCGTCTCGGCTGTCGTGTCCGCCGGCGGTGCGGGAACCGCCAGCGCCCTGATTCTCCAGAGCACCACGTTCGGGTCGGATGCGTTTGTGTCCGTGTCACCCATCGCCGGCAGTTTTGGCGCCGCGGCTGGCCAAGGGCAGACGCTTCGCCGTACCGGAGTGGATGCCGGTGTCTTGATCGACGGTCAGCCCGCGGCGGTCAGGGGGCTCCGCGCCGATGTCCGCGCCAACGGGCTCGACGCCCGCCTGTTTCTCCAGCCCGCGTTCGCCCAGACTCTCTCTTCCGCGACATTTACCATTGCAGGGGGTGGGGGAGTGTTCCAACTGGCCCCCGAAGTCCATCCTCACGGACAGATTTTCGTCGGGCTTGAGCGAATCGCCACCTCCACCCTGGGTAACTCGGTGACCGGGCTGCTGTATTCCTTGAGGTCCGGCGGAGCCAACGACCTGACCTCCGGGAATTCGCTGCCCGCCCAGCGAATCGTCAACGAATCGATCAACCAGGTCTCATCCTACCGCGGACGGCTCGGAACCCTCCAGCACAGCCATATTGAACCGAACATCAACAGCCAGCGGGTGGCCCTGGAGAACGTCACGGCCTCCGAATCCGTGATTCGCGATGCCGATCTTGCCTCGGAAATCTCCGCCCTGACGCGGGCGCAAATCCTGGTTCAAAGCACCAGCCGAGTTCTTCAGATTGCCAATAGCGTGCCCCAACAGGTTCTTTCACTGCTGGAATAGCAGGTAAGCCGCTCGCCACCACCGGATCGCGAGGCTGGCTGGCTCCGTGACCGGGGGGACTTGCTTGAGGCTAACTCCCGCCGCGACCGATATTACATCACAGGGTTTGCTGCGCGCCGGCCGCCCCGGGCATTGCGGGCGCCCGCCGCAACCGCGCCGGTGCTCCGGAAGCCGTACAGCCTCAATGACAGTATGAAGAGAAGCGTATGAGCGGTATATCCAGTGGCGTCGGTTTGATATCCGGCATCAACACGGCTCAACTCATCGAACAGTTGATGGCCATTGAGTCGCGCCCCATCACCACACTTCAGGGGCGTGCGCAGCAGCTCGATGTTCAACGTGCCGCTGTCCTGGCGCTGTCCGCCAAGCTGCTCGCCATCAAAGAGTCCGGCGGACGATTCAAGCAGAATTCTTTCTTCCAGCAGTTCACTGCCAACAGCACCAACGACGGCGTTGCCACGGCAGCGGCTCGCGAAGGGGCCGCTCCCGGAACGTACAGTTTTCGCGTTCACTCCCTCGTCGCCAGTCATGCGGTCATCAGTCGTTCCTTTGCCGATGCCGACCGCACGCCCGTCGGGACGGGCCGCTTGACCATTGAACTCGGCAACGGACGCGTCGATCGCGCCATGCCGCTGAGTCTGCTCAACGGTGGCGCCGGCATCCGACGCGGCGTGATGACCATCACCGATCGCGCGGGAGCGACTGCGGACATTGACCTGCGCGGTGCCACCAGCATCGACGACGTTCTCACGGCCATCAACACCAATGGCGCCGTCGGCGTTCGCGCGCGTGTCACCGGGGTCGACGCCAACGGAGCCGTCGGCGATCGGATGGTCATCGAGGACCTTAGTGGCGGAACCGGCAACTTGATCATTGCCGACAAATCGGGGTCGTTCTCGGCGCAGGATCTCGGGATTGCCGCCAATGTCGCCGCCGATCGCATCGACGGACGCGACCTGATTCGTCTGACCGCCTCCACACCATTGTCCCTGCTCAACGATGGAAACGGCATCGGACGCTTGCCTCAGGGTGCGACGGAAAGCGACCTGATCTTCAACACGGCACTGGGCAACTTCGGCGTCTCTCTCACCGATGTGATGAGCCTTGACACCGACCTGCGTGCCGTCAACGCCGGCAACGGCGTCCGTCTGGGCGTCATACGCATCACGGACCGGGCGGGAAAGTCGGTCGACGTGGACCTCGCCGACCAGGCCGCCGGCCAGGTGCAGACCATTCGCGATGTGCGTCAGCGCATTCTGGATGCGACGGCCGCGGCCGGCGTGGCGGTCAGCGTAACCGTCGTCAACTCGCACCTGCAGATAACCGACACCAGCGGCGCGCCCAATACGGCCCCCGGAAAACTGACCATCGAAGACATTGGCGGTTTCGCGGCGGCCGATCTGGGCATTCTGGGCACCGCTTCCGGTACCGCCATCACCGGCAAGGATATTTACCGTGTGGCCACGGTGGGCGACCTGATCAACGCCATCAACTACGCTTCCGGCAACGCGGGCCTGGTCAACGCACAAATCACGCCCGACGGGAACGCCATCCACTTCACCGCCCAGGGGGTGGGAAACACAGTGACCGTTGCCGCCGGCGCAAGATCCACCACGGCCCAGGATCTGGGCATCCTGGGCGCAACTTTCGATTCCTCAGGCGGCGGCTTGACCACGCGGCGCTACCTGGCAGGGCTCAACACCGTTCTACTTCAGTCACTCAACGGCGGTAGGGGGGTGGGGCTCGGAACCGTAACGATCACGGACCGCGCGGCTACGACAACGACCATCGACTTTTCCATCGCCAACACGCTCCAGGACGTCATCGATATCATCAACGCCGACGGAGTGACCGGCGTAACCGCTTCCATTAACGCCGCGGGCAACGGCATTGCGTTGCACGACGATTCCGGCGGCACAGGCGATATCATCATAGCCGATGATTCCGGAACCCTGGCCGCCGACCTCGGACTTGCCGGCACGTTCGAGCCGGCCGCAGGAGCCACGATTAACGGCGGAAACCGTCAAGTCCAGTACGTGTCGCGTCAGACCCGTTTGGTCGATCTGCCCGGGGGACAGGGCGTCTCCCCGGGCAACTTCCGCATCACCGACTCGCAGGGCGCCGTGTACACCGTCAACGTTTCCGCACGCGAATCGACCATTGGTGCGGTCATCGATCTCATCAATGGACGCACCGGAGGCAGGGTGGAAGCGCGCCTGAATGACACCGGCGACGGTATTCTCCTCACCGATCTTGCCGGCGGCGCCAAAGCCCTGACGGTGGAAGATGTCGATGGCGGTCAGGCCGCGGCCCAATTACGCCTCGCCGGAACGGCCCGTCCGGGCGAAAACGATCTGGATGGATCTTTCGAAATCCGCATCGACGTCGGTGCGTCGGACACCCTTCGCGACATCGTCGCCAAGCTCAACAGGGCGGCCGGCGTCACCGCCGCGGTGATCAACGACGGCAGCTCTTTCAACCCGTTCAGCTTGACGGTTACTTCCACTCAGTCCGGCCTGAAAGGTAGACTCAACCTGGACGCCATCGGCGTGGATCTTGGGTTCGGGACCCTCACCGACGCACAGGATGCCGTTGTATCGCTCGGCGGCACGACCGGAGGCCAGCCCCTGCTCATTACCGGCTCCAGCAACACACTCGACAATGTCATTCCCGGTGTCTCGCTCAACCTCGTTTCCGCCTCCAAGGACGAAGTCAGCGTGACGGTCGCTCAAAACATTGACAGTATCGTGAACGGAATCAAGGGCTTCGTGGAACGCTACAACGAAATGCAGAGCGACCTCGAAAACGCCACGCGATTCAATGCCGACACGCTCGAGCGCGGCACACTGTTCGGTGACCCCACGGCCGCCGTCATCCGCGACCGCATGCAGCGCTTAATCACCCGTGCCTATGGCAGCGACCCCGCGATCAATCGCCTTTCGTCGCTGGGCGTTCGCGCTGTGGCCAACCACCGCCTCGAATTCAATGAACAGCAGTTCCGCGAGGCGTATCAGGCTAACCCGGCGGTGGTCGAGCAGTTCTTCACCACTGCCGAGACGGGTTTCGGCGCCGTGGTCGAACGCACGTTCGACGATCTGACCCGTAATTTCGACGGCGTGATAGCGCGCAAAGACCAGTTGCTTCAGGACCAGCGCGACCTTATCAATCGTCGCATCGACCGTCTGAACGTCTCTCTCGCCGCCCGCCGGCGCCGCCTCGAAATCCAGTTCGCCGGGCTGGAATCCTCCCTGGCCAATCTCCAGGATAACCAGAACTCCCTGGCGCTTCTGGCCCAGCTAGCCGGCAATGTCTCCGCCTGACAGTACTGAAAACGCCATGTTCACGCCCAAAGTGGCTTCCATGGAGGCCGCGCCCGGCGAACTCATTCGCGCCTGCGCCTTGACCGATAGAACAGCCATCATGGCCGTCGCCGACAACCCCTATCTTCGCGATGCCGTACTAACCGCCACCCCGGAACAACTGCAGCTCATGCTCTACGACGGCGCCATCCGCTTCGCCCTTCAGGGCCGCGACGCCATTCTGCGCAAGGATTTCGAGGCCTCCTTTGACAAGCTGACCCGCGCCCAGAATATCCTGCTCGAGATGCTCAACGGCCTGAATTACGAGGTGAACCGCGAGCTGTGCGAGCGCGTGGCCTCGGTCTACAACTTCATTTATCGCAAGCTCGTCGACGCCAACGTCCACCGCGATCCTCTGGCCATCGACGACGCCGTCCGCGTCCTGCGCATCGAACGCGAAACCTGGCAGCTTCTGGTCGACAAGGTGGGACGGCTTCAACATCCGTCCACGTCCGCCGCTGCCGACGGTTCGCTCCATCCATCAAACAGCGATGTGCAATCCGCGGGTCTCTCCGTCGAAGGTTGAACGCCGGGCGCCGCGGCATTGCCTTGCCGAGCACGCTCGGTCCTCGTATAGTCGCGGTTCGGCACGTGGCAGGGGGCGGCCCGCCGCGTGGAATGTCCCGGCCCCTCGAGTATGCCTTTCGGAACAACGGCCCATGTGCATTCGGCGGCAGTCAGCGCTCTTCGTCGTTCTGATGATGACAGCCGCGTCAACGGCCCGCGCAGCGCCGCACCAACCCGTCCCGCAGAAATCGGCCCCGGCGTCAGCGCCCGCGGCACCCGCCGAGTCAATCGAGGAACTCGTCCAGAACGCCGACAGCCAATTGGACAGACTCGCGGCCCTCGACGCTGACGACCGCGACGCGATTGAACAGACCTGGGCCGAGGTGGAGAACGCCCTCCAGTCGCTGGAGGCGCGGGCGCCGGATCATGCGCGTCTGGCCTATCTCAAGGCCCGCGCCATGGCCTACACGGGGCGCAATGGCGATGCAGTGACCCAGATCCGCCGGTTCCTGGATTCCCGCGAAGGCCGTAACGAGTGGAAGGCCCATCGATTGCTGGGCGATCTCTTCGTCGACGAGTTTCCTCAGCTTTCGCGCTCCGCTTACGGCAAGGCGCTTGAACTGAACCCCGGCGAGCCGTCCGTGCTCTTCGGTCTGTCGCGCTGCGCTCACAAGCTCGGTCAGATGGACGAAGCCGTGACCTTGGCACGTCGTGCCGTCGAGGCACAACCCGATGCGCGCTATTTCGCGCACCTGGCCCGGTTATTCGCGGCGCGCCGCCAGTGGCCCGAAGCGCGACAGGCAGCGCTACTTGCCGTCGATCATGCCCGCCAAACGTTGCGCGATCATCCCGGTCGCCGCGCCCCTGCCGCCGAGCTGGACGTCCAACTGCGAAACCTGGTCGACGTATTGCAGTTGCGTATGCGTGATGTAGTTCCCAACGCCGACGATTACCTGGAACTGGCCGGCGCCCTGGCGGAACGTGCCGCCAATGCCAACCTATTGGCAAATTTCGATCGGGTTTCGATCCTTGCGCAGGCCGTCCGGCATCTTCACCCTGACGCGCCCGTCGCCCTTCGCGAACAATATGCCACCGCCCTGGTGGAGGTGGGGCGCCGCCGGGACGCCGCCGACGAATTCGCCGCCATTCTCGAGTCTGACCCCTCCAGCGCCGTCGCGGTCTACTGGCTCGAACGTCTGAAGAACAACGCCGCCGACTCATCCGCTCCGTAGAATCTCATTGGTTCCGTCCCGCGATCACCTGAAACCGTCACCACTGTCGTTCGTGCCTTTGAGCAGCGCGGACCACTGATCGTCGAGCGGCGGCACGCTGCCAGTTTCGAGGCCAGGATCCTACCGGAAGAGTTTCACGTAGACATCGCGCGATGATCCCTCGACAGTGATGTTGACGAACCGCTGCCGCGCGAACAGCACCGGAATACCAGTCCACGCAAATGCGGCGGGTATGTTTCCCTTACCGTAGGGCCGCACCGGATAGCCCTCGAGCCGCCGCGCGCCCTTCTCTCTCGCCAACCGCACGGCACGCCTCAGCATCGCCGTGGCCACGCCGCGTTGACGCCATTGGCTGCGGATGAAAAAGCACGTGACAGACCAGGTATGCTCGTCCCAGTCGGTCTGCAATGCCTTGATCCGTGTGAGTCGTGGAAAGTCCCGCCGCGGGCCGATGCAGCACCAGCCGACCGGCTCATCGCCCGCGAAGGCCAGCACCCCGTGAACGGCACCCCGCGTCACCAGTTGGCGAAACGCCCGCCGATTCGGCTCGCCCTTGACCGACTCCCACAGTTTTCCCCCCTGCGGCACGCGCCAGGTCATGCACCAGCATCCGCCGCACGCCCCATTGGCGCCGAACAGCTCTTCAATCACTGGCCAGTCGGCGCGCGCCAGGGGGCGCACACGTATCCGCACCGGTTTGGCCGCGCCTGATCTCACCATGTCACTTGCTAAGGTACGGGTGCCACCACCACCGACTGCACCCGGTCGGACACCCGGAAATCAAGCAGGGCATTGGAATGGTCGAACGTGAAGATGATCCGATCACCGCACTCGAAGTCGTCTCCCTGCCGAAGCACGTCACTGCTGGCCCGCGGCCCAATTCCGCTGAGCACCCGCAAGCGCGCGTCGGAGACCACAATCGCGCCCACCCGATCGCAATCGCGGAAAAACGTCACGGTATCGTCTTCGTCCACCGTAAACTCAACCCGCGTCCCTGACCGCGTTAGCAAGAACAGTGGAATGTCCTCGTCGTTGTCGTAGTAGATCGTCGCGTCGACGTCATAATCACCCCGGTTGTCCAGCGTAATGGTGACCTGACCGGGCAGAATGATCCCGAAATCGCCGCACGATCCCGCCAGGCCCACGAGCCCTGCCAGGATGCCGGTGTTCAGTCTGCGGTGCATGGTGCCGACTCCTTTCTCGCGTGAATGCCCTTGAGAAACGCGTTCTTCAGCGCCGCAAGCAGCTCCCTCCTGGTGCTTGCAGCGCGCCCCGCTATGGCGCGGTAGCTCCTATTGAATCGTCCGAAGTCCTATTTGTCCGGTCAACCAAGTGGCGCGCCATACCGATGCGCCGCAGGGGTTGGTGGTTAGCCGATCGTGCTGAACCGCTCTTCCACGTTGCTCCAGTTCACCACGTTCCACCACGCTTTCACGTAGTCCGCACGGCGATTCTGATACTTCAGGTAATAGGCGTGCTCCCACACGTCGCACATCAGCAGCGGCACCGTGCCCGCGGGCACCAAATCCTGTTGGTTCATCATGGTGACAACCACCAGTCGCTTCAACGCCGGGTGATACGCGAGCACGCCCCAGCCGTTGCCTTCCACCGCATTCGCCGCCGCACTGAAATGCGCCTGGAACTTCTCGAAGCTGCCGAAGTCCCTGTTGAGCTGATCCGCCAGTTTTCCGCCGGGCTGCCCGCCGCCCCCCTTGCCGGCGGGCGCCAAGTTCGCCCAGAACACGTTGTGATTGAAGTACCCGCCCGCATGAAAAGCCAGCAGGCGCGAGAGTTGCTGCACATTGCCGTAGTCCCCGGATTCCCGCGCGGCCGCCAGCGCCTGGAGCGCCGCATTCAACCCCTTCACATACCCGGCGTGATGCTTGCTGTGGTGGATCGTCATCGTCTCTTTGTCGATGTGCGGCTCCAGCGCGTCGTACGCATAAGGCAGCGGCGCCAGTTCGTATTCCACCGGCGCATTGAATCCGCCGCCGTCCGGTCCGCCGGCCCACGCCGGCCCGCCGCCCAGCAGCGCCCATCCGCCCAGTGCCGATACGCCCCCGATAAACTCACGTCGCGTGGCCATCGTTACCTCCTGTGAAAAAGAACCAGCGTTCGATGATGATCCATCCAGCCCAATTCTGCAAATCGGCGGGCCGGCTCACTTCCTTCGATCGACGCCGCGCGCTCGCGCTAGGCACCCGTCGGTCCACCGGGTAAAGTAGCCTCGGCCGAAACCCAGGATGAGAAACAGTACGCCGGATCCCAGTATGGACATCATACAATCGAACATCAGCACGGCCGACTCCGCCTTCGCGGAGAACAAATCCCACATGGAGGCGCTGCTCGTCGAGCTTCGGGAACGCACCGCACGCGTCCGACAGGGCGGCGGACCCGCCGCCGTCGAAAAACACACCAAACGCGGCAAACTCTTCGTCCGCGATCGCATCGAACGCCTCATCGATCCCGACAGCCCCTTTCTCGAATTCAGCGCACTCGCCGCCTGGGACATGTACGACAACGACGCGCCCGGCGCCGGCGTGGTCACCGGCATCGGCCGCGTGCAGAACCGCGAATGCGTCATCGTCGCCAACGATGCCACCGTGAAAGGGGGAACGTACTACCCCATCACCGTCCGCAAGCACCTTCGTGCCCAGGAAATCGCCGAGGAGAATCACCTGCCCTGCATCTACCTGGTGGATTCCGGTGGCGCCTACCTCCCCCTTCAGGCCGAGGTTTTTCCCGATCGCGATCATTTCGGCCGCATCTTCTACAACCAGGCCCGCATGTCCGCCAATAGAATTCCCCAGATTGCG